>NZ_JANZKV010000048.1 GCF_025060895.1 Stieleria sedimenti
GGATGCAATATCCGGGCTAGCGTCCAAACGCAACATTTGGCTTCTCTCGCCAAAAAAACTCTTGCCCCGTGGAAACACGGGGTTTTTTCATGTCGTCGTCGCGATCCGGCCGACCCAGAGCGGACGCAATGGGGCTGCGTAACGCAAACGAAACGCAACATCCGGTCCTAGGTCAGATGTCCGCATAACACAAGCGGGCACGCCAAAAAACTGGAGCCCGTCATGAGACTTAATGAACTGGACAGCCGCCGAGCGGCTGCATTTGCCTGCCTGCTCGGTGCACTCAATCGATTGGAAGTCGACGAAGCAAGATTCCACATCGCCACGTTGGCGGAACTCGGACTCGCCGTCGAGCCGATGGCGTCCATCTTGGAACGGCGGCAGCGCCGCAACCAAGCGGCGGCGATCACTACTCCTGATCTACAGGTGGTCAAATGAAAGCCACCAACCTGCTTTGCGAGGACATCCTCACGATGTCGCAGGCCGCCAAAGAGCTACCCCATCGGCCAGATGTCAGCACGCTACACCGCTGGGCCAGCCGCGGCCTCAAGGGCAAGAAGCTCTTAACTCTGAAGATCGGTGGGCGCACAGTCACCAGTCGACAGGAATTGACGCGATTTCTCGACGCGATCAACGAGTAAGACCAGTGCATCAAAAAAGCGGCGTCAGTGATTGCTGACGCCGCTCATTGGCTTTTGCGGTGCCGACCGCTGCGACCATAGAAATCAGTTCTGACCGCGATGACAAAAATGCCCCCTTACCAAGGATTCGCCGCCAGACTGCGGTGACCAAGGCTGTAGCAATGACCACCACGACAGCAAATCTATCAAACACCAATATCGAGTCAACCACGATTCGGCCGTCCGAGTTTAGCTCGGATGTCCGTCCGCACCCGGTTCGCTCGGCCACGCAAAATCAGTCCCCTCGTGGCCGCGAACAATCGCCTTCATCAGCCAAGTCAATCAACACACGGCCGGTGGTGGCAATCCCCGCCGGAGTCGAGTTGCCGGCGACATCAAAAGGTGAAGCCGATGCGATGGCGGTATGGCTGTCGTTCCTCCTCTGTTTGACCGAGCAGACCCCGGAGCGTCGAGAATACGGGCACTGGATCAACATCCACTCTGAGGCGAACCGACAACTTCTCGGCGGGGATTACCGGCCACGCATCATTGCGATGCGCGCCGCCCGGATCATCGAAACCAATGATCGGTATTCCACGGGGCGACCAGGGACAGCGGTATTCCCGAAGTCGTACAGGATCTCCGACGAGTACCGGACGGGGCACACTGAACTCCGAGAACTGGTGACTAAGCCGGCGAGAAAGAAGCTTGCCAAGTCGATGGAGCCCAACGCTGAGAATCTCGGCGCGACAGGGATGCACTTCTTTCGTCAATTCGAGAACTTCAGCCTGTCGGACGACGCGTACAAAGACAAGGCCCTAACCCGAAGCCCGTGGTCGGCGGCGAATCTTTCCCGATGGTCGCATGGGTACAGCTTTGCGATCCGGTGCGTCTATGGCCGATACCACTCGATCCTGACACAGACACCTCGTGTAGCGAGAAAGTACCTCAGATACAAACGGGCAGCAGACCTGTCGATCGTTGACGTGTCGGCGGCCCAACCGCTGATCATAGGGTTCCTAGCAGCCCACGACATAACCACGTTCCGCCGGCTAAGCCATAGCATCATCCACAAGCTGGTATCGGCGCCCCTACTATCATATGTCGCAGGTTTTTTGGTGAGCAGCGTGCCGGCGGACGTCCAAAAGTGGATCGATCTATGCCAACGCCGCGAGATATATCGGTATTTCTGGGAAGCAATTCAAAGCTCACCGGAACCTGCCTGGGTCGAAATGCGGAAAAAGAAAGGTCCGCAGAAGGGACAGATCCATCCGGTCGACCTTCGCACCCAAAGCGAGAGATCTTTCAAACGGGGCTCATTGATCCCGCTATTCGATCAGATCGACGCGACGTTGCGCAGCCCAGTATTCCAAATCGTCCAACGCGACTTTCCCACGATCGCCAAATGGGTCTTGGATACGAAACGGAACGGGCATGAGACGACAGCGTGCCTGTGCCAGCGTCTGGAGTCCCACTTGATGATCGATGGCTGTGGCGAAGTCCTACGACGCCAGCACGCAGACGAGCCCGTACAGCCGATCCACGACGCGATTCTTTGCCGGTCGGGGTTCGCTCCGGTGGCCCACGGCATCATTGCAGAGCAGTTCAGCCGCATCGGTCTGTACCCACAAATTACAACCAAATCAGCGTGACAACGAGGGCGGCAAAACCGACTGAAGGTAAGACAGTTTTTCGCCCCAAAGCCCAATCGACATTACGACGCAATGTCCACCGACTGCCACGCTCCCGGACGCTCACGCGGCCACAACATCCGGCCAATGCACGGCGGCCTCTACCGATGGAACCAACGCTGAAAAAAAGCAGGTCGATCTCGCCTACTTCGACACTCATATATCGCAGGTCCTGAGCATGAATAAGATTGGCAATTACGAAATTCACTCAGCGGCGAATCTGGTCCCGATGATGGATCTGGATGAGATGAATGATCTAGAGGAGTCGATCTCGCAGGACGGGCTTAAAGAGCCGATCGTCATGCTTGATGGCAAGGTACTGGACGGCCGGAACCGACTTTGTGCGTGCTTGAACGTGGGGGTCGAACCAAAGTTCAATCAACTAAATTCAGACGATGTGCCTGATCCGGTTGAATTCGTCCTTATTAAGAATCTTATTCGTCGACATTTGAGCAAGAGTCAATTGTCAATGATTGCGGCTGAGATCGTGAAGGTTGAAGCCATCCTTGCAAAAGAGCGGCAAATAGAGGCCGGTAAGCGTGGAAACACAAGCCGGAGACGCGCCGGTTGTGGTAACAGTACCACAACCGGCGCATCGGAAACAAACGCTGAATTGTCCAGTGAGACGACGCAGGACGCCGGCATTGATGTCCAACCAAACTCCGGACGCGCGAGGGATCGGGCAGGTGCTGTTGTTGGCGTTAGTGGCACGCTGGTCCACCGTGCAGCTAAGGTAGCTGAGAACGGATGCGACCTACTGAAATCCGCCGTTGAAAGTGGAACTCTCGACGTAACTAAGGCCGCGAAACTGGTCGATGCTGTTCCTGGAAAAAGGGCGCAAGAGGCGATCGTCCGCGGCGGCATTGAATCAGTCAAAAATGCGATCTCGAAACACGGCGTGGAAACGCGTTCCGTCGAACAGACAAGCCCTCGCGACGCAAAAGCAGTTGTCGACGCCAAGGCGAATCTGATCAGCGCTATCGAGGCCGCGATCAAAGCTTGTGCAGCATATGACAATGCATTGCCAAATCCGGGGGCACGAGCTCGATTGATCGGTGACTTAACCGGTTGCAAAAGGAAAGTTTGGACTCAGCGCACTCGCCAGGTAATCGTCCCAGCGGGTGTTGAATTGCCGGAACGCTACTTCGACAACGTCGGGGAGGAAGTTCCAGAGTCTCTGTATCCCGTTTGGCGGGCAAAATCTGAGATCGCGTCGATCATACAGGACTTCAACGATATTGCACTTCGGCTTCAGGTCCTACATAAAGAACTCGACCGTGAGAGTTTTTCAGCTTTGAGCTTAGCAGTGAATGAACTCGTGGAAGACGTGGACGCACTGACACCCGCGAGGGTCGTTGGCGATGACTGGATCAACAATGAAGGCTACTGAGACTATTGAGTTGCTGTGTTTCCCCGCCCGATAAAGACACAGTTTTCCAAAATAGCGGGCTGAGATTAGCGAAAGCCAATTGTCTCAACCAATTCGGAAGTGCATTGATCGAATGAAGCCAATCTCTGGCGTTTGGCATTTCCGGCTGATACGGCATTCATTCCTCAGGTGAAATTCAATTGAGATTTGGCTTTCCCTCTGCTGCGTCAGGCGCGGCCGCATGAAGCTAGCGGCGGATAGGAGGTAACCAAGCCACATCCAGCAGCGATAAATCCACGCACAAGGTAGCGGCGCACACGGTAGCTGCAGTTGATTTCGAATCAGAAAGCATCGACGACGGAACAGTGGACCTGCACCAATGAGAGGCACAGAAACGCCGAATGTGCCCGGTGGCCGGACAGGTGCTACAGATTCCCTGCAATTCGCTGATTAGATCGCTGTGGCGAGAACGGCGTTCGTTCCGGCCGCTAGTGATTCGCGTGTGCGAAGACGGCCAACGACGACCGGTCCGAGCAGATATGACGGCCACGGGTGGCGCATCCCACGTCAGTCAATCCGGCGTCATGGCCATCGGGACACGTTGGAAACGGCTCGAAACGATGCCAGCGCGGTGCGGATCTGATGCACGACGGCGGGCACGACTGGGCGTACAGGCCAGCATCAACTCCGCCCATGATCACAAGTGGGACCAGCGGCGGCTGATGTCCTGGCCAGTGATCACAGGGAGGGCGAGGCACACCGCAGGCGTCCCTCGCCGATGGGAAAATCGGTTCGGTCACCGAACCACTTTGGAAGCGGAGACACGGCAAAACACGGGAAAACGTCGCGGCGGCTCGAGAAAACGCCCTAGATGGGCCCCCAGCAGCGGACCGAGGCGGATTGGCAGATTCAACCGAGCTCGGTCAAGGTGCGTCCCGGCTGATAGGCTCACCCCATCGAGACAGACAAGGCCAACCACCGAACACCGAAGCGGAACCAGCGACGACGCCCGAAGCGAGGACCGGCACCCATTCAAGTGAGTCGATCAGGGCAAATCCTTTTTTGGTATCGGCCTTTTCCACGTCGGTGCAGGTCGATCGGTTGCACCTCGACGCCGCTCGGCGGCGGAATAACGCGGCACGAAGCCAAGGCAGCCCGAAGCGTAGACGGTACGGACGCCAACTCTATTCAACGCGTGTCAGAATAGATGGCAGATCGCCGAAAAAACGATGCTGCGCGGATACTCGCTCGGACACTGCGGCGGCGAGGATCGATCACCCAAGACTTATCCATCTAGAACACGAAGTCACGGCCAACTATCCCGACGCCAACGTCTAGCGATGATGCTCCGGCATGGAACCGAGTGAACCAACCAAGAGGGACAACGAGGCGGCGGCGAATTCGAGTTGCAGCGAGGAAGAACCGCACCGAGCGGCGATTGGCTGGATTGCGATACGGAGGGCAACTTCCGCTTCAAGTGAGTATCAGCGATACCGTGCATACGAATGAAGGGATTTCGTGCGACGGCGGCAACGGCCGTAAACGCAACACGGCGGCTCATGAACGACTGCTGATAGGACTCGACGTGAGACGGTCATCACCAGTCGTGCCGCAAAGCTCGTGCGCAAGAACGGCCGGAACGCAGCATTGGACGAAGCCGAGATAGCCCACTAAGCGAGGGACTGAGCGGGAATCGCACGCATCGAACGAGACACGTAAGTTAGTCGTGGCTAACATTGGGCCGCATCCACCACGCCCCGATACGTCTCGCCGGAGAAACTCTGTGTTGCGACTTTGTGTGACCGCAATTGGCGAGGAGGCATTTGAAGCTCAAGCGATTCACCGAATTCATAAATGGTACGGATACCATTAACGCATCGATCGAGGCCAGCTTCGTTGGAACCAATACCACTATCAACGCCGTTGATTGCAATGACCATTGCACTTTGTTAGTGTAGTGAGCATGAAGGAAGCGGTGTTTTTCCTGCAAAAGCCGCTGTTTAGGGAAGTCAATTAAAGTCGTTCGGGACGTAGAGGTCGCTAGTTCGAATCTAGTCGCCCCGACTTGGAAACTAAAACAGCTCGTCGCGATGATTTGCGGCGAGCTGTTTTTCGTTGAATTGCAATGGTTTACGCGATTTCTTGTCAGCTATTTTGGCAGTTCAAACATATGCCCTTTTCTGCTCGCGTCAACCTTCGCGCTTTGTAAGTTCTTGTTCCGGAAACACTTAGCGTGTTCAAATCTCGTCGCCACTCTTAAGTAGCTTGATCCGTGACAAGAAAACGAAATCATGCCTTGGTTTCTGGCATTGCTGTCCGACGACGTGATTGCCTCGGCAACTCATTCGTCAAAAGGATCAAGCAAGCGAAGGAGCATTTGCGAATCTGTCGCTCCGGTCGCTTGAATGCGGGTCAAGCTCAAAACGCTCTTTTCGCCCGCTTCACCTTAGCGTTTCTTTTCCGACACCGTTAAGCAATCGTCGGAATGAGTCCTCCGTCGACTCGTATTGGTGCTCCGTTGATAGCCGATGCGAGTGGGCTGGCAACAAACGCAACCATGTTGGCAATCTCTTCCGGTTCTATCAATCTTTGAATCAACGAGGTCGGCCGATTGTCTGCCATGAATCGTTTCTCAGCCGAATCGTAGGGCTCGTCCGGGAAAAGGTTGCTGACAAATTCCTTCACGCCTGGCGTTAACGTCGATCCAGGCATAACGGTGTTCACCGTAACGGAGCTTCCCTTGGTCAACTGAGCCAGACTACGTGAGACGGCAAGTTGTGCTGTCTTCGTCATCGCGTAGTGAGGCATTTCAGGAGCGGGCACCACGCCGGATTCGCTGCTGATGAAGATGATGCGTCCGGTGTTTTGCTCCAGCATTTCCTTCAGATAATGCCGTGCAAGACGCACACCGCTCATCACGTTGATGTCAAAGATGTGCTTCCACGCTTCGTCCGTCAGGTCGAAGAAATCGACCGCTTCAAAAATGCCCAGATTGTTGACCAGGATATCGATCTGCGGATGTTCGGCGATGGTTCGTGCGACGCCTTCGGCCGTCCCATTGTCGGAAACCAGCCCGATCAGGTCGGCCTTCGGCTGACTCTCGCGAATTTTTCCAATCGCCGTGTCGACGCTCGCTTCGCTGCGACCGTTGACAATGGTTGTTGCCCCTTCGGCAGCCAGGCGAGTTGCGATCGCCAGACCGATTCCACCTGTTGATGCGGTGACCAGTGCTTTTTTATTGTTGAGTTCAAGATTCATCGAATTCTTATCCTATTGGTGTTGTAGAAGAGTGTGTTGTCCAGGTCCAATCAGCGAATCGCGACTGGATTGATTTGCATCTGGGTTGTCCCCCTGAATTTCGAAGCGAATACTTCAACAGACGGGCTGACTTGTAGCCCTTCAACGTCATGAGTTTAGGGAAGTTCCCGGGGAGCTTCTTGAACGATTTTGCGCGCCTTCAAAAGAATGGACCGCAAGGATTGACGCGGGCTCAGGACCTGCGGATCGTCCCCAGCGCCCGTCCACTTTGGCATCAAAACGGTGGATTTCTTAGAGGAAGTGCACGAGCGGTCCGAGATTTCGCGATCTATTAGCCAGTGCCAACAGCGGTCTGAACCGCCTATCTATAGTTTCACTGCTGTCTCCGGGTCGGAATCGGGACGGTTCAAAACAGTTCAGCGCTTGCATCGGTGTTCCGACCAATGCGCGAAGTTGCACCGCCCATTGGGGTCGAGCTGATTGTTCTTCAATGAAAGAAAGACAACCGTGAACTCAGGGCGATCTCGGCTTGGGAGTCGAAGGGCTGTGGCGTCTGCGAAGGGCCGAGTGAGATCAAGACGTCTTGTGCCGCTGGACGACGACGACCTACGGCCAGCCTGATTTTGAAGCTGGCGATAGCTGACAGTGTGACCCACGACGCACGTCGCCGGACGCATCCACGGTGGCGATGACCGCAGCCGGCATTCGGTCGCCATGACTACGGCACCAATTATGCCATGTGTCCGAGCCCGCACGGTTGCGGCGACAAATTCGCGACGTCGGGGCAATGGTGCTGCTGGGCGCTTGCCGTGAGCCGGTATGGATTCCCGGTTACTGGGGAGTCGAGGACCAGGAGAACCTCTGCTGGGTTTCTGGGACGTGGCGATTCGCGCCGCCCAAGATGCAGTGGGTTCCGGGTTACTGGGCAGACACGCAAGACGGCTGGGTCTGGGTACCCGGCACCGCTCAGTCTCACTGTCTGATCTGGCTACAATACGATCACGCAGTCCGGCAATTGTGCCCGTAACTGATCGCCCAACGCTTTGTCGAGTCCACCCACGTAGGCTGGCTCTGCTTCGTCGTACGTCAAAATCTGAAGTGTCTCGTTCAGCGGAGACATATCCCAGTCGGCGTCTTGGAGTGATTCACACCCTGTCAACGTCAGGGTGCCAAGGGCACTGGCATACTGGGGCAACTCCGTGAATAAACGCTTGACGTCAAACTGGTAGCAGTCGGTCATTGAAAAATGCTGTAGCTGTGCGAGCGATGAATAGTCGAGGCTGGAACAATGCAACTGTGGGCAATGCGAGACGTTCAGGGTGACGAGGGATGCAGGCAGCCTTTCGCCCAAGGAACGCAACGAATCGCAATCCGCCAACCGCAATTCATTCAACATGCTGAGCCGGTCGAGTTGCCATCGTTCGCCGGTCAGGTTTTCGCAATTTTCCGTTCGCAACGATTCAAGCGACACGGGCAGTTGATTGACGGTGCCGTTGGTCAGGTTTGGCAGCTCTCGTAGATCCAAACTTCGAAGCTTCGGCAAACGGTCTAGCTGCCAATTCCTGCCCGTGAGGTGACGTTGCTCGGCCAACTTCAGTGACTCCAGTCCTGTAAGTTGCGCCGCGATCTGAGAGATCAGTTCGTCTTTCAGATAGAAGCACTTGCTGAGATCGAGCGTTCGCAGTCGGTCGCCACAAGCGAAGTCCCAACCTTCACCGGTGACCACCCCCGGGTCGCTTTCATATCCACGTCCTCCATTGACCCAAGTCAGGCTGAGCGTTTCCAGGCGATCAAGCCGTGACAACAGTGTCGCGATGGTGCTGTTGCTAACGGTGCAATGATGAAATGAAAGTGATTCAATGCTGGCCGGCAACGATTCAAACAGCTCATCTTCCAATGAACCGCTGGAGAACGAAAAGGATTTCAATGCTTTGAGATGTGAAAAGGTCGCTTCCGAGTTCGCAGAATCCGGATTGCTTTTCGAGAAGCCTGACAACTGAAGCGATTCTAGAGAGGCGGGCAGTTTGGTAAGCACTTTCTGGGTTGCGCCGAAACTGGAGAGGTCGAGACTCTGCAAGTTGCTGAGGTGTGATAGATCTATGCCATCGAGCGCATTCGGTGGCAGTCCACGCAGTGTCAACGATTCTAACTTTCGTAACGAAGGCAGCTCTTCAAGCGAGAGCTGAGTCTTCTCACGGGGGCCAGTGATCGACAATTCTCGTAAGTTGTTGGCCTGCGACAGATCAAAATTCAGGTCGAATGGTTCGTGCCATCCACTAAACCGAAACGACTCGAGCTGCGGAGCTGAGTGAAAGATGTCGTCCAACCTCTCCATCGCGATACCCTCGCATCTGTAGAGCTCCAGATGGCGAATCGCGGAAAGTTTGTTCGGCAACCAAGCTTCGCCGGTAAGTTGATCGCCGTACAAGCTCAATGATTCGAGGTTGGGCACTTCGCTCAGTAGTCTGTCAACCAATGAATCTTGGAGGTAGTCTTGCAGAGAAACGCTTCGCAGGTTTACAAGCGACCCCAGCGGCCAGTCCTTACCAGTAAGGGAGCCTTCCTTTCGGAAACTCCCCGATACACTCAACTCTTCGAGGTTTGGCGTCCAGGCAAGCAACTTCGCCCATTGTTCGTCAATCGTTTCGACCCAACCGACATTGATTTCACCGGCATTCGTCGCGTTCTCCCGCCCGCCTAGACAATTCGTCAATCTTAGTTTTCGAAGGTTGGATGGGTCTGCGTGCACTTCTTGCACAGGGCCGTCGACGACGATACATGAGATTACGGACAGCTCTTGCAGGTTCTCGGATTGTGTGGCCACTGCGAGGTCGCCAAGCCGTAGCGTCCAGCTGCTCAAGGTGAGTGCTTCAAGTTGAGGGCAACTGCGTAGGATTTTCGGTAACACCGACAACTGGTCGCTGATCGAGAGTTTGCCGGTTACACCAGACCCCGAATACGGTTTCAGTTTGAGTTTGCGAACATCACGTTCGTTTACCTCTGCGATAAACGCCTCCATCTTGTTTGAGGACAACATCGGGCAACCCAAAAAACCGTCTTCCAACGGAGCCAACAGTCCGCGCGACGCGGGCTCGGCCGTCTCCTTGTCCGGAGGCCTTTGCTCGACCGCGGTCGCTTGCGGGCTCGGCACCTTTGTGTCGCGGTGACAACCGACGATGAATAGCAGGCTGGCAGCAAGAAAGCTGCCGGCGATCCACCCTCCACCGGCAGTTGTCGCGGAATGAGCGCAACGGCGTGTGGGCGGGAATTGCCGGGATTTCCAACGTTGCCCGACTTTCTGAAGTCGGATGTGCCAATGCATGATGGCCCTCCTCAAAAGACCCGTTGTTCCATCACCCAAAATTCGCGTCGACAAGACGGACCTCAGCATTTTAGACGATCGTTGACCCAACGAGGTGCAGTCAACCGAATCGATGGATGATGCATGCCACAGTTGTGATCTGTACCTCCCGTCCGCTGTGAAACGCCTCGACGTCGCGTGCGGAAAAAATTACGGTTTGGGGGATGAAGTTGGCAGTAATGCTCTCACTGAGACTCGCGTTCTGATAAAATTCGACGCCATGTCTACTTTCTGTCAGAAGAGGAGTTGAAATGTTTGACGTTTGTCGCGTGTATTGGATCGTTGTTTGGGTCGCGTTGATTCCCGTGTCGGTTGACGGTGACGACGCATTGAAAAAGGAACAGATTGACAAATGGTCGGCCTACTACCTGAAGCAAGCGAAGAGCTATGAGTTGCGACTGACGGATCCAGGCGACGAAACCTTGACCTTGGTTCCCACTCCGGTGTTACGCTGGCAAAACCCGCTGCGATCAACGACCCACGGAGAGTGTTTTGTGTGGACGCGCGATGGCAGGGCTTTAGCGATCGCGTCCATTTTTTCTTATCCCGTCGATAACAATCAGCGTAGGGTCGCGCACGCGTTCAATTCCTTTGCCCTGGCACCCTTGGTGGCCGAATACAACCAACAGCCGTTTTGGAACGCCCCGCCGGTGTCGAACGAGGAGTGGCAGATGGTTCCCAATTCACCAACCGTTGCGAGTTCACCAGCACGACGTCTGTCTCAAATGCGTTCCCTTGCTCGGCAGTTTACCGCGGAGCTTGGAGGTAGCGATGGAGAGGAGAAGCGAATGTTGCGATTGATGACTGCTCCGCTCTATCGTTATTCATCGCATGACGACGCGGAAATGGACGGTGCTCTGTTTGCGTTTGTGATGGGGACCGATCCGGAAGTCATCCTGCTGCTTGAAAGCCGCAACACCGATTCCGGACGGAAGTGGTTTTTTCTGGCCGGCCGTCACAGCTACACCACCCTCGTTCTTCAACACCAAGACCGTGAGGTTTGGCGGTACACGCGCGGTGAGCGTAGTCCGCGTTACCTTTCGCAGCATGGCATCGACCTGCAGCCGGCCGTCCTTGAGTGACCGCGGCCGAAGGCCCGGCGCAGAATCGCCGAGTCATTCCTTGATTTCAAAGATCGCTTCGACCTCTACCGCGACGCCTGTCGGTAATGCGACAAAACCGACGGCGCTGCGTGCGTGATACCCGTCAGCGTCCTTTCCGTAGATTTCATGGATCAGGTCCGATGCGCCGTTGATGACCAGGTGCTGGTCGGTGAAATCAGGGGCCGAGTAGACCATTCCGAGCAGCTTGATGACGCGGAGATTGTCGAGTGTGCCGTGTACGGCATGGACGCTACGCAGGATTTTCTTCATGCAGTCCTTCGCCGCTTCGTAGCCTTGTTCGACCGTCAAGTCTTTCCCAAGCACGCCTTTCATGTCGCTGACGTGTCCCGACGTGATCAGCTGATTACCCGATCGAATACAGAGATTCAGATAGCCAGGCTCTTGGGGTTCCAGAGATACTCCCAGTTTGACGGCTCTTTGTTGTGCGCTCATCGCTGATTCAGCTCCAATGGTTGGTGATGTGAAAAAGAGAAGTTTAGCCGCGTCCGGATCGCGTGAAAGGTCACAGACGCTTTGCGAACTGCGTATGATGTGCTTTCCCACCAAGGTCCCGCCGCGCGAACTTCTACGCACCAGCCCTTTTCACCATGACGCTGATCGACTGGATCATTCTGTTTCTGTACGCCATTTCCACGATCGGATTGGGATGGTACTTCAGCAGAAATCAGCAGGACACGAGCGAGTACTTCGTCGGATCGGGAAAAATGAATCCCGTTCTGATCGGCGTGTCGTTGTTTGCGACGTTGTTGAGCACGATCAGCTACCTTGCGATTCCCGGTGAGGTCCTTGGCAAGGGGCCGATCTACCTGAGCAACTACATTGCGTACCCGTTTGTCTATCTCGTCTTGGGATTCGTCATCTTGCCGGTCTACATGCGGCAACGCGTCACCAGCGCGTATGCGTTGCTGGAAGACCGGCTTGGGTTGAGCGTTCGACTACTTGGTGGAATATTGTTTCTGACGTTGCGACTGGTTTGGATGTCGCTGCTGGTGTTTCTGACGGCCAAGGCGATCGCGGTCATGATCGGTGTCGGCGATGAAATGGTGCCTTGGATTGTTCTGGTGACGGGCATCTTTGCGGTCACCTACACGTCTTTGGGAGGGTTGCGTGCGGTCGTGATCACGGACCTGATGCAGACCGTTTTGCTTTACGGTGGCGCGTTGCTGGTGATCGGAACGGTCAGTTGGCAGATGGGCGGTTTTAGCTGGTTTCCTACCCAATGGCCCAGCGACATTTGGGACCACCAACCGATCTTCAGTTTTGATCCGGCGACTCGGGTGACGGTGGTCGGATCGATTGTCTCCGTCTTTCTCTGGATGGTCTGCACTTCGATGGGAGACCAGGTTTCTGTGCAGCGTTTTATGGCGACCGAGGATGCAAAGTCCGCTCGCTTTGCAATGGGGATGCAGCTGATCGTCTCCGTTGTCGTCGGGGCAACGCTGGGGCTCGTCGGCATCGCGTTGCTCGGTTTCTTTCACGCCAACACGGGGATGCTGCCCGAAGAAGGCACGTTGAAGGCACAAGCGGACACCGTTTTTCCACATTTTATTGCCGCTCACCTTCCGCCCGTCGTCACCGGTCTTGTCGTGTCAGGACTTTTTGCGGCTGCGATGTCGAGTATCGACTCCGGTGTGAACTCCATCACGGCAGTGGTGATGACGGATTTTCTAGAACGATTTGGACGCAAACCGGAGACGCAGGCAAAACAATTGAGGATGGCTCGCGTGTTGGCGATCGTCATCGGGGGCGTCGTCGTCTCGCTCAGTTCGTTCATTGGTTACATCCCCGGGAATTTCATGGCGGTGACAAACAAGACGGTGAACTTGTTGACGGTCCCCATTGCGCTGCTGTTTTTCTTTGCCTTGTTCGTTCCCTTTGCGAATGCAAAAGGGGTGTGGATTGCGACCATCGCAAGCGTCAGCGTGGCAGTTTTGATCGCGTTCTCGGGTGTGATTTTCGGAAAGGTTTCGGAGGCGGCCCCCGACCCCGTCAGTTTTCAATGGATTTCGCCCGCCGCGTTGGTCGTGGGTGTGACGGTCGGGCTTGTCGCTTGTAAGTTGTTCGCAAACAAAACGGTTGCATGAATCTTAGAAAACTACTAGCCGTCCTCTTGGCTGTCGCCGCATCGGCGACCGCGAAAGCCGATCAGCCATGGGAATTGACCCCGACCTTACGACAAAAATGCTTGACGGTGCTTCGCCAAGGATTGACCGGCCAAGAGTTTTGGCCCGCGATGCATGCGGCCGAATCGCTGACGTTCGCCGAACAGGGGCAGGAAGTTCGCACGCACCTCTTGCCGAAACTTGAGACCGAAACGGACGATCAACGGCGATGTGGATTGGCGAGGGAATTGGCCCGCACGGGAGACCAGGAAAAAAGCACGCTGCTCTTGGAAATCCTGCGAGAGAATGATCCCCACGGTCACGTGCACGCTGCCGAAAGTCTGTACAAAGTCGGCTGGCCGGGTGGTGGCACTGAATTGCAAACGGCGTTTGCCAACAGCAGTGACATTCGGGTGCGCATCATGGCCGCGGCCGCTCTGGCAAAATACGATCAAGGGCCTGTTCGTGAGGAGTCGTTCGAGTTTCTGCGGCAAACACTTCGCGATGAAAAGGACCCTGCCCTCTTCCGACTCGCCGCCTGGATTCTGGGCAGGATTGGCGAACCGAAAGACTGCGTGCTGATCCGCTCCCGACTCGAAGATGCGAAAAACGACGCTTTGACCCAAGCATTCCTGGAGCACGCGCTGGCTGCACTGGGCGATCCGCAAAGTCGGAAAGTCTTGATGCGAAACCTACAGTCAACCGATTCCGCGATTCGAACCTATGCAGCCGTCTTCGCGGGCGAGTCGGGGATGACAAACGCCGCCCCATTTCTGATCCGCCAGCTTGACGACGAAAACCTCGATGCGCGGATTCGTGCCGCGGGTGCTCTGCTTGCACTTGACCGTCAACCAAAGTCCAGTTCGGAAATACGATGAGTTTGCTTGATCTGATTCGCCTGGACGGAAATCGCGCGCTCGTCACCGGGGCAGGCTGCGGCATCGGAAAAGGCTGCGCACTTGAGCTGGCTCATGCCGGTGCCGACCTGATTCTGAATGATCGACCTGGCAGCAAAGAACTCGCGAAGACCGCCGCAGAAATTCGTGCGTTGGGAAGAAATTGTTGGACTGTGGAAGCCGATGTTTTCTCCGCAGCCGGTTGCCAATCGCTGGTTCGTCAAGCGATCGAACTTGCCGGCACGATCGATATCTTGGTCAGCAATCCGGCCTATGGGAAGCGATGCGGCTTTTTGGAGTTTCCCACTGACGAATTCGATAAGGTGATCGATGCGACGTTCAAATCGGGGTTTCGCATCAGCCAAGCGGTCGCACGCCACATGGTGGAATGTGAGATCTCGGGAAAGATCCTGTTTATCAGCAGCGTCGTTGGCGAGATGCCGTTTGAACGCAATGGCCCCTACGGATCGGCCAAGGCAGCCCTGAATCAGCTGACTCGGAGTATCGCGGTGGAGTTGTTCCCGCATCGCATCAACGTCAACGCGATTGCGCCCGGCTGGATCGACACACCTACCGAGCGAAAGACATTCACCAAGGAAGTCATCGAAGCACGAGGTCCCACCCTGCCTTGGGGACGCATCGGCACGCCGTCGGATATCGGTCGCGCCGCTGCGTTTTTGGTTTCCGAAGCCGCTGATTACATCACGGGAGCCGTGCTGCCGGTCGACGGCGGGTTCCGGTTCAAGGACATGCGAGCCGACGATGCGCCACAGGAAGCGGATCCGTTGTGAGCATGAACGAAGCGATGCAGCTGGAATTTCGTCGCTTTGGCGGCAGTCGTGTCGGGCCAAATCTGTTGATCACTGCGGGGGTACACGGCGATGAGTATTTGCCGATGCTTGCCGTGGGCGAACTGATTCGCAGGTTCGATTCGGATGACAGACTGAAGCGAGGGCTGCGCGGCACGTTGACACTGATTCCGATTGTCAATCGCTCTGCGTACCGGGCCGGACGCCGCGTCGGCGATGACGGTCGGGACCTTGCACGCACTTTTCCCGGACGCCAAGAAGGAACCGTCACCGAGCGAGTCGCTGATGCGTTGAGTCGTCAGATCGCCGATGCGGATTTCTACATCGATTTGCATTCGGGAGGAACGGAGTTGTGCGTTTTGCCGCTGGCCGGTTACATGCTCCACGCGAATGCAGCGATTCTGCAGCAGCAGCGAAAGATGGCGTGCGTCTTCGGCCTGCCGGTCGTCTGGGGCACGTCGGCGGAGTTGCAAGGACGGTCGCTTTCGGTGGCGCGTGATGCCGGAATTCCCGCCATTTACGTCGAGTATCTCGGTGCTCACCGTGAGCGTGCCGAACTGTCAAACGGCGCGTTCCCTTCAACGGACCACGATCACCCGCTTCTCGTTGGATGTCTCAACGTGATGCGGCACTTAGAGATGCTGCCGGGAGCGATCCAGGCATGCGAAGACCAGCAAGTGGCGGAAGACTGGCGCGCCGGTTCGGGACACATGCAAGTCAGCCATCCGGCGCCCACCGGCGGGTTCTTGACGCTTAAAGTAAAGCTCGGCCAGAGAGTCTCGCGCGGCGAGTTGCTTGCCGAGATCGAGTCGCCGCTCGGAGGTGGAAAGCACGCGGTGGTCGCCGAACAGGACGGAATCGTGGTCGTGCTGCGCGAGTACCCCAGAATCAATGAGGGCGACTCGTTGGCCGTCGTCGTGGAAACTGGAGAGCGATCATGAGTGTGCGGCGTTGGGCGGATCGGTATTCCCCTTTGATTCCCGATGAACACTGCCTCTCGCTCGGTGAGGGGCAGACGCCTTGTATTCGTTCCAGGAGCATCGGCGCTGATCTTGGGATCCGTGATCATTTTTTTCAAGATTGAGAATCGAATTAGGAAATCCCAAGGATTTCGAATCCATCACGGAAAATCAAAGTCTCAATTTCCTGTTCGTTCAATTGCGGCAGATTCGTTCCCGCCACCATCTCGTTCAGTTTTCTCAATCCCGTGATCGATTCATTGACCGTCGTGAACGGGTAGTCGGAGCCAAACAACAGCTTGTTCCAAACGCCATACTCCTGGACCAGCATCAGGCTGTTGTACAGCTGCCACGGTCGGTAGTGCAACGCACTGATGTCGGCAAACACATTGGGGTGCTTTCGAATGGTCGCCACGCACTCACCCTCGTACGGATGGCTGAGGTGTGCCAGGACGAACCGGATCTCGGGGTGTCGCGTCGCAACCGGATCGATCAATCGGGGCAACGTGTACTTCAACGGTGCTTGGCGGACAAACGTGGTCCCGGTGTGGAGTAAGACCGGCAACTGCTTTTCTTCGGCGTATTTCCAGAGCGGTTCCAGCCGATCATCGTCGACCCCGAAGCCCGCGTACATCGGCAGAAGCTTGACACCGCGAAGCCCCAGTTGCTCGTGACCGTGCCGCATTTCGTCCTCCCATCCCGCTTGGGTCGGATCGATGGAAAGGTATCCGGTAAGACGCTGCGGATCTTGAGCGACGTAGTCCGCGATATACTTGTCATCGACCCACAAACCACTCAATCGCGCCTTCCCACCAAAGACGACGGTGCGAGTCCCTGGGGGCGCAGCATCGCGGTAGTCGTCTAATCGAATCGTCAGGTCGACGGTCTCCCCGGCCTTCGCCGCAGACGCTTGGCGAATGAAGTCTTCGCTGAACGCATCGGGAAATGGCCATGCATGGCTGTGAATATCTGTGATCATGTTAGGTCTTGGCGCAGGTGTGGTCGGAGTATCGTACACTATAGGAAAAGGCGGCCACGCGGTGGTTCTTGCCTAGCGTGAAGGACAGAAAGGATACACATCTGCAGTCATGACCGACCAACCTCGTCTCCTGATCATCGGCGTCGGATCCATCGGCGAGCGACACCTGCGTTGCTTCCAGTCGACCGGGCGCTGCCAACTGGCGTTTTGCGAGCCGTTGAGCGATCGACGCAATGAAGTGGCCGAGCGATACGCTGTCGACGGATACGAATCTTGGGAGCAGGCGTTGGCTGCGGAGCGTTTCTCCGCGGCCGTCATCGCGTCTCCGGCGCCCTGGCACATTTCGACAGCCCAAGACCTCACCGATCGTGGAATTCACCTGCTGATCGAGAAACCGCTGAGCCTGAACATCGATGGCGTCTTCAAGTTATCGGATTCCATCAAGCGTCATGAAACTCGCGTCTCGGTGGGCTTCGTTTATCGCGCTCTTCCGGCGCTGCAGCAGATGCGTGCAGTGATCCGGTCTGGAAAGCTGGGACGAATCGTGCAAGTACAAGTTCAATCTGGACAACACTTTCCGTTTTACCGTCCTGCCTATCGCAACATCTACTACGCCGATGCTGCGCAGGGTGGCGGATTGATTCAGGACATGTTGCCGCATTTTCTGAACGCGGTGGAGTGGATTGCCGGGCCGGCCACAAAGGTCGTGGTCGATGCTGCACACCAGGTTCTCCCTGGGGTCGAAGTGGAAGACACCGTCAATGTTCTTTCTCGGCACGGAGATGTGATGGCGAGTTTTACGACGAATCAACATCAGCCTGTGAACGAATCCGTCATTACCGTCTTGTGTCAGCACGGCGCTGCTCGATGGGAACTCAATGGACATCGATGGTGCTTGGCAAATGAAATCGGAGGCGATTGGATGTTGCAGCAGTCGTTCGACCATCAACGTGATGATTTCTACATTCTTCAGGCAAACGCATTTATAGATCTTCTTGAGGGAAATGCGGAACCGTTATGCTGCTTCGATGAAGGAGTCGCCACGCTGCGCTCAACGCTGGCGATCCTGAGATCGAGACAGTCAGACGCCTGGGAGACGGTTTCCTAGTGCGTTGTCGCACTTAGGACGTAGGGGGATCCTTCTGATCGGAAACGGTGTAAGGGATTCAGCAACCGTTGGTGTTTAGCCTTTAGGCGATTCCCGGTCGCTGCTAAGCAGCGACGGTGGGCGGCTAAAGCCTGAACACCAACACGTATGCCCATGCCACTCGTCAAAGCACACCAACGCTCACCGGAATCATCGTATGGATGATGCAACGATTCAACAACTGTTCGATCTGACCGGTCGGGTGGCTCTCATCACGGGCGCTTCCGGTTGGCTCGGAAACGCGATGGCGACGGCGCTGGCGGAAGCGGGGGCCGACGTGGTGGTCGCCAGCCGAGACGAGGGCAAGGCAGTCGAGGCACGGGCCACGCTTCCCACCCACAACGGCAGCCGACACCATGCTGTTGTACTCGATCAACTCGACGAAGCGTCGGTCTGTCGTGGCTTCGAGGACGCCGTCACGAAAGCGGGCGGGGTCGACATCCTGATCAACAACGGCCACGCGGCGGACGGTCATGATTGGACCGATGTCTCCGCCGGCCAATTTCAACAAGTCCTCGCCAACGCAACCGGTTGGTTTCTACTGTCGCGGCAGTTCCACGATCATGTCGTCCATCGCAATGCGTCGGGCTGCATCGTGAACATTGGCTCGATGTACGGTCAAGTCGGTTCCTATCCCGATGCCTATGAGGGCATTTGCGCCGCAAGTCCGGTTTCGTACCACACGCTCAAAGGCGGGATCATTCACATGACCCGACACCTCGCCGTCTATTGGGCAAAAGACAAGGTTCGCGTCAACTGCTTGAGCCCGGGGCCGTTTCCAGGACCCGGTGTCTCGCAGGCATTGGTCGAGCGACTGAACGCAAAATCGCCGATGGGGCGAATGGGGTTACCGCACGAACTCAAGGGGGCCCTGCTGCTGTTGGCCAGCGATGCGGGAAGCTACATTACCGGCCAGAATTTAACCGTCGATGGCGGCTGGACCGCGTGGTGAGAAAACCGTGATGCAAGAATTGCCGCAATTGTCGATCGAATCCTGTCGTTTTCGCCAACAGAGACTTCGCCAGTCGCTGTCCGACCTCAAAGCGGATCGGGCGATTCTCGTCGCGCCCGAGAATGTCCAATGGCTGACGGGTTTTCGTCCCCACCCGTTGTTGAGGGCGGTGGTGGTGCTCGATGTTGACGATGGTTGCATGCTGATTGCACCCGGCGAAGAGCCTCCGCATCATGCGGCAGACGAAATTCGAGTTTTCGATGCGCAATGGCGATGCACGTTGCGGCAAGATCAGTTGAACGCTGCGATGCAACGGGTAGAGAAATCAAACAAGAGAACGGCGCTAGAATTCTCATCCTGCGGGGAGCACGTCAGGCAGAGTCTGGATTCCGAGCCGATCGATTTGGATTCGACCCTCTGGAACCTGCGACGCAAAAAGGAACCCGACGAGCTTGGGATGATGCTGCACGCGATCGACTGCACGGACGCAATGTATCAAAAGGCTCGATCGATCATTCGGCCGGGCATTTCCGAGCTGGAGGTCTTTTGTCAGCTTCAGAGCGTCGCCGTGCAGACCGCCGGCGAACCATTGACAGCCCTTGGCAACGATTACCAAAGCAATTCACCGGGCGGACCGCCTCGCAGACGTCCCGCGCAAGCAGGCGAGTTGATGATTTTGGACCTGGGGCCGGCTTACCGAGGTTACCACGCCGACAACTGTCGCACCTTTGCCGTCAACGGACAGCCAACCGATGATCAACTTAGGGCGAGAGACGTCATCATGGGCGTGTTTGATTTGGTCAATGCGTTTGTGAAACCGCGGGAGTCTTGCAAAGAATTGTTCGTTCAAGCGAAAGCGTTGCTGGACGAATACGAACCCGACGCGTTCTTTCATCACTTGGGACATGGCGTCGGTTTGTACCCGCACGAAGCTCCGCACTTGAATCCGAGTTGGGACGATCGATTCGCCGAAGGCGATGTGTTCACGGTTGAGCCGGGGCTTTACAACGCATCGTTGCGCGCGGGGATTCGGATCGAAGAAAACTACGTCGTCACCTCAAACGGTGTTCAGCAGTTGACCAAGACATCTACGCACCTGTGATCGAAGGCAGTCCCTTTTGCTTTCTTATAGCACGCCGTAATTGTCAAAGGCATCGGTTGCCTTCATGCCTCCCGCTATCGCTGCTCTGACTTTGTTCTCATCGTGAACCTTCCTCCACGCAAGAGACAGCACTTCCGCTTCAACTTTCTGGGGCACGACGACCAGTCCATCTTCATCAGCAATCACCAAGTCGCCCGGAGAAAACACGACGGAGTCAATTTCCACGGGAACATCCACATCAACCACGCGTTGCCGATTCTTACTGTCGTACACGCACGTGCCACGAGCGATGACAGGAAAGCCCAGCTGTCGGATTTTTTCGACGTCACGAATCGCGCCGTCAACGATGGCACCAACACAGCCGCCATTGAGTACCGCGGCGGTTAGCAGCTCGCCCCAGATTCCTGATCGCATCGATCCTCCGGCAGCAGCAATCAACACATCATCGAGCACGCAACTGTCAACGGCTTTCAGTTCCAATTCGTACGGCTGAGGATCTTCATGGAACATGTCTGCCCAAAGGGTGGTGCGACATCGGCCCACAATCATTTCGCCGGATGTAAGTTGACGCAGTGGCGTGCGTGGCGACTGATTGGTGTACCCTATCGAGTCCAACGCATCACAAATGACGGCAGAATACATTTGCCGGCGAACGTCCGAGAGCGAGATTTCATTGGGTGCTGGGGCCATTCTTGCGTTTTTTATGGGCAACGAGCAGGGAAGGATCGGACGATGGTAATGTAACCAACGACCCGAGACGACCTTTGGCTTGCCTGATCTATGATTTCCGATGCGAATTGGCATTATCGCGCTACTGCACGAATCGAACACGTTTTCGTTTCAACCAACCACCTTGGAATCGTTTCACCAGAACCTGCTACTGACAGGCGAATCGATTCGCACGGCACTTGCGGATGCCCATCACGAAGTTGGTGGTTTCTTTGCCGGTATCGATGCCAGTGTCAATGCGGGGGAAGCGGAAGCCGTTCCGCTGTTTGCCGCGCGAGCGTTGCCATCGGGAACGATCCGCGCTGAGGCGTTTGACTCGCTCGTCAGCCAACTGCTCGACTGCGTACGCAAAAGCGGGCCGCTCGATGGAATCCTTGTGGCCCCCCATGGCGCAACGGTTAGCGAGAACCACGCGGACGCCGACGGCCATTGGCTCAGTGAGCTGCGTCATCTGGTCGGCCCCGAGATGCCGATCATCGGAACGCTGGACGCGCATGCAAATTTGTCGCCGCAGATGGTGGAGAGCTGCACCGCATTGATCGCCTACCGCACCAATCCTCATTTGGACCAACGTGAACGAGGTTTGGAAGCCGCCAATATGATCCTGCGAACGTTGCGCGGTGAGATAACGCCAGTCATGTCGGCTTGCTATCCACCGATGGCGATCAGCATTGAAAAGCAATGCACCGAAGAACCACCCCTGGATGCTCTGTATCGTGCCGCGAACGAGCAATTGAAAATCCAAGGCGTGCTTTCGAACAGTATCTTGCTCGGCTTTCCTTACGCCGATGTGCAAGAAATGGGTGCTGCCACGATTGCGGTGACCGACGGACGCAGGCGGCTCGCCAGTCAGCTGGCGGACGAACTGGCTTCGTCGATTTGGCGGTCAAGACGGCAGTTTTGCAGTGAATTCACATCGGTCGACGAAGCGATCCGTCAATGCGAACAATCAGATCGCCGGGTTTGTCTGCTGGACATGGGGGACAACGTTGGCGGAGGATCAGCGGCCGATGGGACGGACTTGCTGGGGGCGATTTTTGCTCGGAAAATCGGACCGTCATTTGGTTGTCTGTATGATCCGGAGTCAGTCGCTTTATGTGAACGAGCAGGTGTCGGATCGACCGTTCGGCTCCGTGTTGGCGGGAAAACGGACGCTCAACACGGCGATCCGATCGACGTGACTGTCAAGGTGATCACACTCTGTGACGGCAGATTTTGCGAATCAGAGCCTCGGCACGGTGGCATCACCGAATTCGATCAAGGGCGAACGGCAGTTTGTGAAACCGATCGTGGATTGACGCTCATGCTCACTTCCCTGCGGATGGTCCCGTTCAGTCTCCAGCAGCTCAGGGGCTGTGGCGTCGATCCGATGCAGTTTCGAATTCTTGTCGCCAAAGGTGTCAATGCACCGATTGCAGCCTATCGCGAAGCGTGTGCGTCTTTTATTCGAGTCAACACGCGGGGGGCCACCTGCGCGGACCTACGCCGATTGGCGTACAAGCATCGTCGCCGTCCCATGTTTCCCATGGATCCTGAATGATGTTTTACAGGCCAACGACTTCTCAAAGAGACACCGATGTCGAATCCGTTTGGCAAGCACCCTATGCTGGCAGAGTTCTTGGAAACGACAATTGACGCAATGACCGGAGTAAATCATGACGTCCTCAGCGACGAGCCAGCTCTTGCACGGAGTATTACCCGTTCTGCACACGCCGTTGACCGATCAAGGCGGGATTGATCACGAATCGCTTCTGCGCGAAATCGACTGGGCGTTTGAGACGGGCGCCGATGGGGTCGTTGTTGCGATGGTCAGCGAGATCTTGCGGCTCGGTGACCGCGGTCGACGTGAGCTTGTCGGGCAAGTGTGCCAAGCGGTGGGTGGGCGTGGATTCACCGTCATCAGCGTCGGAGCCGAGAGCACAACTGGTGCGGTTGATTTCGCCCGACATGCGGAGGATCTAGGCGCTTCTGCCGTGATGGCGATCCCACCGGTTGCAACGACATTGGGAGCCACGGCCACATGCGAGTATTTTTCTGCGATTGCCAGCAGTGTTTCCATTCCGCTGGTGGTTCAGGACGCATCAGGATACGTGGGGGCAGCGATCGACTTGGGCGTGTATCTCGAACTGCTCAACCGATTCGGCAGTCAGCGGATCTTTTTCAAACCCGAAGCCAGCCCGCTCGGTCCCAATCTTTCGAAACTTCGCGACGCAACCGATGGTCAAGCCAGGATCTTTGAAGGTTCCGGCGGGATCAACCTGGTCGATTGTCATCGCCGCGGCATTGTCGGGACCATGCCTGGTACCGATTTGCTTGACGGAATCGTCGCGCTTTGGGACGCACTTCAAGCAGGTGACGAGCGACGAACGTACGCATTGTCTCTACCCATCGGCGCGATCGTTGCGTTGCAGATCCAAGCCGGCCTGGACGGTTTCTTGGCAATCGAAAAGTACTTGATGCGTAAACGGGG
Source organism: Stieleria sedimenti (assembly GCF_025060895.1). Lineage (GTDB taxonomy): Bacteria > Planctomycetota > Planctomycetia > Pirellulales > Pirellulaceae > Stieleria > Stieleria sedimenti. Next base: position 23,569 of record NZ_JANZKV010000048.1, read on the forward strand.
GCTGTTCCGCAATGCGCATCAAATTCAACCTGTCGCGTGGGTCCTTGACGAAGAAACCCGAGCCGAAGTCGATCGTCTATTCGCGCTCATGCAGGCCGCGATCGAATAACGCCTTTGATTCAAATCGACCTAAATGACCTAAATGGTGCCACCGACCATCCACCCCTTCTCCTTTAAATGGTGCCACCCACCATTCAACCCTTCTCCACTGAATGGTGCCAGCCACCATTGATTTGACTTTTTTCGGATGCGGGGTATGATCGCACCACCATCCAGTTGCGAGGAGGAAGATGCCATGGGACGTCCGTTGCGTTCAGAGCAGGTTGCGGTTGATGAAGTGTCGATTGTCCATGCCGTTCAGAGGTGTGTCCGGCGTGCTTTCTTAGCGGGCGTCGACCGGGCGACTGGGAAGGATTACGGCTTCAGACGCGAGTGGATTCGGCGGCGGATGGAAGCCCTGGCATCTGTGTTCGGCGTCGATGTGCTCTCCTATGCCGTGATGTCCAATCACATGCATCTGATCCTCCGCAATCGGCCCGACGTCGTTGTCGCTTGGACTGATCAAGAGGTCGCCATCCGGTGGCTGAAAGTTTTCCCCGGACGTCGACTCGAAGAACACTTGGGCGAGCCCACCGAAAACGATGTACAAATGCTGGTCTCCGATCGCGAGCGTCTCGCCGAAATACGTCGTCGGTTGTCGGATATTTCCTGGTTCATGCGTTCCCTCAGTGAGCCGATTGCGCGGATGGCCAACCGGCAAGACGAGTGCACCGGTCGATTCTGGGAGGGCCGATTCAAGCTGCAACGCATTACCGATGAGGCCGGATTGTTGGCGTGTGCAATGTACGTGGACCTCAATCCGGTTCGTGCCGCGCTGGCCGAATCGCCCGACCAGTCGGTGCACACGTCGGGCTACGATCGGATCAAGGGAGAGCAAGGTCAGCAGATCGATTCAGCCGCCTTTGACCTGGTTCCGGTCACCACAGAACAGGCCGGCAAAGAGCGTCGCACCATGCCAGTCGATGAGCTGCGTGAGAAGAAGCGAGCGAAACAAAGGAACCCGACCGGCAAACGCATTCGTCGCGACGGTTGGCTGGCGCCATTGACCCTGAATCGTTCGAAACTTTCCAGCGATGCGGAGTTGAATCGCGAGGGTGTGCGGGCGAGCGACAAAGGATTCTTGGGAATCAGCCTGACAGACTACACGAAACTTCTCCGTTGGACCGCGAAGCAGAGCGAAGAGGGAGCGGGGCGCAAGGTCCCACCAAGCCTGCAGGGACTGGTTTCACGGTTAGGGATCGACTTGTCGATGTGGCGTGATCTCGTCTGGAACTTTCAACGTTACTTCGGCAACAGTTGCTGTGCTGGATCGCCGAGCGGCATGACACAGTTCGCCGAGTCGAGCGGTCGCAAATGGGCCAA
>NZ_JANZKV010000049.1:0-2951 GCF_025060895.1 Stieleria sedimenti
TCCGGTCGTTGGTGTCCAGCCTTGAGGCGCCCCGGAACGCTTCCCAAGCGTTCCGCAATGCTGGCGAGCGCCTCAAGGCTGCACGCCAACGAAGGCAGCATCCCTGTCACCGCGGCCGATTCTATTTCTTCTCGTCAAACAGGTCCGACATGACTCATTTGATTCGCCATTGGCGCATGCCGCTGACTTCCGCGTTGCTGCTGACACTTGGGGCGTCTTGCGTCGACGCACCGCCGGCTCAAGCAGACACGTTGGAATTGCGGGGCGATGTGCAGGTCGATGGCACGATTGTGCGGAAGGTGGACGCCGGGTCGAAGCCGCATGTGATCGTCGAAGTGGATCCGGAGTTGCGGGTCGCAATCCCCCAGAGCCGGGTCGTCAAAACGGTCAGTGATTCCGACGAAAAACTGGTCTGGTACCGTCAACAGTTGGCTCAACTTGGCGAGGACGCCGAAGCGCACTATCAATTGGCGCGGCAGTGCAAGGGAAACGGCCTGTTGGCGCAGCGTGATTTTCATTTTCAGCGGGCCATTGAAATCGATCCCAATCACCCCCAAGCCAGGTCCGCGCTGGGTTACGTCCGCGATGGAAACGAATGGGCGCTCTATGCCGATCAGCAACGGCGACGCGGATTGATACGGACGGCAGGCGGATGGGAGGTCCCGGAGGTTTACCTCCGCGAACAACGACGCGACAAGTTCGACGAAGCGTCGAAACTCTGGATCAAAGAGCTGACCAAGCTGCGGAGTTTGGTGTTGAGGCCGGGAAAACGGTCCGCCGAAGCTCTCGAATCGATCCAAGCCATTGACGACCCGATGGCATCGACCGCGCTCGCCGAAGCACTTGAAAAGTCGCGTGGGAACGACCCCGATCCCAAATCGTTGCGGATGATCTACGTCAAACGACTCGGAGCCTTGAAGACACCGGTCGCCGTCCAGGCTCTGGTCCGGACAGGAATCTTCGAGCCCGATCCGGGCATTCGTACCGAAGCCTTGTTGCAGCTTCAAGAGTACGGCGCGTCGTCAGCGGTTGCCTCTTATCTACCGATCTTGAAAGGTGACAACCGCAAACCGGTGGAAGTGACCGCGGCGCTTCGAGCGCTGAACTATTTTCCCGACCCGGAACTTTGGCAGGAGTACGTCGATGCCCTGATCACGACACACAAGTCGTTGACGCCCAAGGGACCAGGCATGTCGGTGGGCAGCAACAGCCTGGGCGGCTCGGGGCTTTCCACCGGCGGCAAGCAAGAGGTCTTGACCAAGACGGTTCAAAACCCCGGCGCGTTGGAATTGCTTCGTCAGATCGCACCGGGCGTCGATTACCGATACGACCAGGCGGCCTGGCGCAATCATTTTGCGGCCCAGCTGATGAAGGCTCCCGACGATCTCCGCCGCGATCCGTAGTAACGTTGGTGTTTAGCCTTGAGGTGATTCCCGGTCGCTGCGACGCAGCGACCGTGGGCGGCTAACGCCTGCACATCAACACTGGCATGCACAGCATGCCCTACGCTTCTGCCCCGAATTTCACTGCACCGGTTGCAGCACGTAGCGGTGTGGGACCGGCTTGGCTGCTGCGTAAATCGCTGCCAATTCCTCGTCGGCTTTCTGTTCGAGGGCGGCGAGTTTTTCCTCAAACCCTTCCATCTTCTGCTCACCCGCGGCGACCTTCTTCGCCAGCGCCGTCCGGGTCGCTTCGTCACCGGCTTGGGCCAAGCTGTGTCGATCCCGCTCCAGGTTGCGGGCGGTGTACCAGTGACTGCGGAGTTCCCCGATCGTCGATTCGTTTCTGGCTTTGTTCATCGCAACCACTTTGGCCGCTTGGACCGATTGTGGTGTGGAGGGGAACCGCTGCAGTTCGACGTGGGCGGCCAGCTGGGTGTGGGTGAAGTCGCCGATCGGCGTGCCATCGATCGAAAGCGTGTATTTGCCGGGCGCCAGTCCGTGGACCTGGAACCCTTCGCGGCTGAACTTGTGGTCCAACTTCAGCATCTTGGCTGCGACCTGGGTGTCATCGGGCGTGACCCACGGCAGGGATTCGGCGAGGAAGGTGAATTCGATCGATCCGTCCGTGCCGGCCAATTCGGTCACTTCGCCTCCGGTTGCCCGTGCACGATAACCATTCTTCGCCGGCACGAGCGTGATGTTCGAAACGGCGCTTTGCATGCCCAGGTTTTCAAGCCAGGCGTGTGCCATGATCAATTGGCCGTCGGTGCCGGGATGAACCGCGTCCTTGATGAAGGTGAATTGCGGATCGTCCTGACGCGCAACGCGGGTCAGGTGATTCAGGGGACCAAACATATCGATCGACCGCATGTCTCGACGGTCCGCTTCGTCTCGCAACCAGGTCCCGAAGTAGGCCAGGACGGCGTTGTATTGACGCAGCGCGGATTCTTCGCGGGGACGTTTTTTCAAATTAGCGCGAGCGGCGACGGCGTCGAACATCGTCGGCGTGATCGGCGAAACCGTGGTGCCGGCGGCTTGCAAGCGGTCCAGCAACTCGGTCATGTCGGTTTCATAGGTTTTGAAGATCTCGTGATCAAACGCTTGGTAGCGTCCGTCGTTCATTCCCAACAGAATCGTGACCAGCTTGGGATTCTTCGACAGCACGTCGCGGTCGAGACGCTGCAGTGCGTCCCAGGCTTTGTCTCCGCCGATGCCGGCGTTATGGAACTTCAGCGGCACGCTGGGAAACCGGGTGATGAAGAAGTCTTCGATGTACTGCGTGTAAAGACGCTGATGCGTGATGCTGTCGCCGAGAAAAACCACGGCATCACCGGACTGAAGGCTCGCCTCGCCGACCTGGATCGGAGTCGACTGGGCAAGCGACGGGGAAAGCAACAAACAAACCGAGAGCAGGGCAAACGCGAATCGTTTCATGGCTGGTGTGGGGAAAGGGGGAAGGGGGAAGGGGGAAAGAAAATGGAGGGCAGGAAAATCTCAAATCTCAAATCT
>NZ_JANZKV010000049.1:2978-62401 GCF_025060895.1 Stieleria sedimenti
GGAACCTGGAACCTGAAACCATCCTACTTCCTCATGCTCCCGGTTTCACCTTCGCCGCGGCTGGGGCGAATGCGTTTCATCTTCATTCTCAGATTCAGGAATTCGACCATCAGGGAAAACGTCATCGCAAAGTAGACGTACCCCTTACTGATCGGCGTCCCGGAGGCCTCGCTGATCAAGACGACGCTGATCAAGATCAAGAAGGACAAGGCTAACATCTTGACGGTGGGGTGCTTCTGGACAAACTCGCTGATCTGGTTGGCGAACACGATCATCACCAAGACGCTGATCACCACGGCGATGACCATGACGGAGACTTCTTTGGCCATGCCGACGGCGGTGATCACCGAGTCGAGTGAAAAGATGATGTCCATGAACGCGATTCGAAACAACACGCCGCCGACGGTGACGCTCGACCGGTTTTCCTCCGTGATCGGGTTGATCCCGTCGGACGATCCGCCGCTGTCGCCGGGCAGGTTCCCGATCTCGGCTTCTTCTTCATGACCCTCGATCTTGTGGTGGATTTCACGCACCGCGGTCCACAACAGAAACAGACCGCCGAACAACAGGATCAGGTCTTTGCCGCTGATTTCGTCGGCCTCTTCGTTTTCGCGCAGGTACTCGACAACGGATTCCAGCGGGACATAGTCGGACAGATGAAACAGCGGCCCGACCAGTTGCATCAGGTAGCCGATCCCCAGCAGCAATAGGATTCGCATGCCCATGGCCAGCACCAGTCCGAATCGTCTGGCAAACGACCGTTTCTCGGGCGGCAAGCGTCCGGTGATGATCGCGATGAAGACGATGTTGTCGATCCCCAGCACGATCTCCATCAAGGTCAACGTCAACAACGCCATGATGGCGTCGCCGGTAAGCAGAGATCCCATTTCCGCGATCATATCCAATGCCTTTTTGTCATCGCACTAGCCGGGGCGGATCCAAGGTGACGCCAAGCCGAGAATCCCCATCAACAATAGCAGCCCCAAGGTAACGCGTCGCAGACGGTTGCGTCCGAGCCAATTGCCGAATTTAAGTCCCAGCGAGGTGACCAACAACAGGATGGGAATCGATGCACACGCATTCAACGCCGGGACGACCAATCGATCTCCAAAGAAAGCGAACAGCATGGCGATCGCCGGCGCGAGACTGGTCAGGTACATCGCGAACAAAAACCCGCGAATCTGGCGGGTGTTCCAATCATGGGCGGAGACCCAAAACACCATTGCGGGCCCGCCCATCCCGACCAACCCTTGCAAGAACCCTGAAATCGGAAAAGCGATCCAGGCCCAGATCGGCGACAGCTTTGCCTTGGGGACCGGGTGATAAACCGCCGTCGCGATGGTCGCCGCCAGCACCACGCCGCCGACGAACTGGCGGATCCGCACCAACGGAAATGCTTCTTCGATCGCGATCAGCGCGACGATTCCCAGCGGAAAGAAGGCGACGCGTCCGATGCCCGGCCAGAGAATGGTTTTCGGTCGGATCGAATCCCGTAGCGCGTAAACGCCCGCGATGTTCTGCGGAATCGTCGCCACCAACAGCGCCATGCTGGCTTCGGGGATCAAGTAACCCAGCCACAACAGGGTGGGAATGATCAGCATGCCCGCGGCGAATCCGGCTGCCGCTTGAACGAAGATGCCGACCGAGAGCACCAGCGTGACGAGCAACCAGGGAAAAAACCAGGAAACGACTTCGGGCATCGGTCGATCGCCTAACCGTCGTTGTCTTGGGTGACGTCTTCTTCGCCGACGTCACCCAATGCGTTGGCCTCAAATTCCTTGAGCAATCGGTCCAAAATCCCGTTCACAAACCGCGGGCTGTTCTTGTCGCCATAGCGTTTGATCAACACCACCGCTTCGTTGACCGCGACGCGGCCGGGCGTTTCGGCAAACAGGATCTCATAGGCCGCCATTCGCATTACGTTGCGATCGGTGATCGCCATCCGCCCCAGCGCCCAGCCCTTGGCCAAACGAGAAAGATGCCGATCCACTTGATCGCGATGTTCCAGCGTGCCGGTCAACAGTTTTTCGGCAAACGCCGACAAGGCCGAACGTCCCTGCAGTCGCGACTTGATGAACCGGCGAGCCGACACGGCATCGCGAGTGCCGTTGACGTCGGCTTCGTAAAGTAACTGTAAAACGATCTCGCGGGCGCGACGGCGGGTGGACATTCAGGATCTCGGGACGCGTGTTCTTTCGACTGAGACGCTTTTTTCGGGGATTGCAGGGGATCAGAGGCGGATTGTAGGCGCGCCCCGCCGCCGCGCCGAGCTACCTCGATTTTGCGTCCAAAACGCGGGTTGACGAATCGGCCGTCGGATTGATAATACCGCTCCTGATCAGTTGGTCAGCCCGTTGCGACGGGCCGACGTGCTTCCCCCCATGGCGTCGATCAGAATTCAAATGGGGGCCCAAGAGGGGGTATAGCTCAGTTGGGAGAGCGACGCGCTGGCAGCGCGTAGGTCGTCGGTTCAAGTCCGTCTACCTCCACTACCGGGGTTCATAGCGTGTTCCAGCCTGGAATCCATCGTGGCCTCAGTATCCTGCTGTTGCTTTCAGGACATTGATTGAATGTGTCGTCGGCACATGTTACGCCTGTTTCTTCAATTCGTGCCGAACCCATCTTTTCGCGCGATCAATCATCAGCGACCCACCCATCCTGATTCAATGGCACACCGCCTTTTTTAAGATGGTTCCCACTTCGGCGTCGCATCAGGCAGATGACTTGTCTGGTGCTTCGTCCTCAGGCGGCGTTGCGGCGGGCCTCCAATGCCAAGTTCGCGTCAGCATCTAGAGGACATGGGTAGGAATATCCCTGGTTGGCACTGCCTCTGCTACCATCTTGGGGGACGGGTGTTCAAACTAAGTGGACCCGAACGCCACGACCAGACAATCTGTTTCTGACGGCAGTCTCCCGCCTGGCTGTCACCGTAGAGGAGCATGAACCAGTCATTAACATGCGATTGAAACGGCCGCCCCGATTAACGTGATAGGCAACTGCAAATGGGTAACACGGTCAACATCACACAGATCCTTTCGAAGCTTGGATCAGGTGATTCACAGGCTCCATCTGACTTGCTGCCCCTGGTCTATGACGAATTGCGTCAGCTCGCTGCAACAAGAATGGCGGGCGAGCGGCCGGATCATACACTGCAAGCGACCGCGCTGGTCCACGAAGCCTACATGCGGCTGGTGGTTCCCAGTGACGTTCAGGACTGGGACTCGCGAGGGCATTTCTTCTCCGCTGCGGCAAAGGCGATGCAGCGAATCCTGGTCGATCATGCGCGCAGCAAAGCCGCGGCGAAGCGTGGTGGCCAGGCAGCCCATGTGGGAATGACCGAGTTCGTTGAAGATTCGACAAAAGTGACTCCTGAGCAAATACTTGAGCTGGATGAGACGCTCCAGAAGCTGGAACAGGAAGATCCCATTGTGGCGGAGTTGGTGCGACTTCGGCTGTACGCCGGTTTGTCGGTGACGGAAGCTGCGAATGTGATCGGGGTTTCTCGAACCACCGCCTACGAATACTGGGATTTTGCACTCGCCTGGTATTCCGTCGAGATTTCCGCCAGCTAGGCAATCAGGCCGCGTTCCATCGGCCGATCGGAATAAAATCTTCGGAATCCGGACGACTCGGAGTCCAGATACGCATTAGATGACAGCGCATTGCGTGCACGCCACCGATCTGCGCTTGACTCAATGCCATGACCGATCTGTCTGCCTGAGCGCGGAGTTTCGAATGTCAACCGACGCCAAGAACGATTCGTTGCGAGAGCTCTATCTGCAAACGATACGCCTGCAGGGTGACGCTGAGCGAGAGTCCTTTCTGGATGAAGCCTACGAGAATCAGCCTGAGGTTCGAAGCAATCGCCACGATTTCGGTTGGGGCGTTGCTCTTCATTTCCAGGATTGTGGAAATGATCTTGCGCTGAAGCGAAGAGTTCAAGCACTGCTGAGTGCCACGAAACAGACCAAGCCAAACCCGCTCGAAGTCGCCGTCAATCATTCACGTCATCCTACCGTCATTCCGATGCTGACCGATTTTGGCATCGCTCGCGTGATTGAGGAGAGCTTGACGGCTACAGAATCAAGCATTTTGATTGGGACACCGCTGTATATGGCGCCCGAACAGGCGAATTGTCGGCGTGACGCGATCGGGCCAGCATCCGACGTCTATTCGCTGGGTGTCATCTTGTACGAATTGGTCTTCGGCGAGCGACCCTACCGAGGCGACTCGGCCATGCAGGTGCTCGACCGCGTGCGTGCGGAAGAGACGATTCGGCTTCCTGATGTATCGGCCGTGCCAAGCGACATTAAAACGATCTGCCAGCGTTGCCTCGAGCATTCGCCCGAGTCGCGCTACCCGACCGCCGATGCCCTGGCCGAGGATTTGGATCGGTATTTACGTGGCGAGGCGATCCACACTCAGCCGATTCGTTGGTGGCATCGTTTCGGCCGCTGGACCCGGCAACCGGCGCGGATTTTCCAGGCCGGCCTGATTTCTCTTGCCATTCAAATCGCACTGCTGGCGAATTTCGCCGGTGTGGTCATTGGCCTCCACCAGGGTGCTTTTGAGGAGTCCGTCGATCCTGGCGGCACGTCGCTCGACATAGCAAAGGTCGCTTTCGCCGGGCATGCTCCTCTACTGATTCTGGCGGTGCTCTCGTTTCGTCGCATTCGCTGGTCGGTTTTCCCGGCATCCTTGCTGAGTCTGATCACGGTCTTTGTGCTGGGCCGAATCCTGTTCAACGGTGACTCGCCGATCGAGTTATACGATGATTTTCCAGCGGCCCGCTTCCTGATGCACCATTTAATTCTGGTAATGATGTCCATCCAAACGCTGGGTTATCTGGTTGCGATTCCCGCAGCCCTACGGCGGACGGTTCGCTGGTGCTGAACGAACCGATCGAACGTTGAGGCGACAGATCCAGACTCTGGACTCTCGCGGCGGTAGTTCACCGCTGTCGCGGCAATGCAAGGCGTCCGAGACGGCAAAAACGGAAGCTTCTCTCCGTGACGCTATCTGGCGTGGGTATTAGCTCATGAGATTTTCTACAGAAAACCGTCAAACTTCCGGACGAATGGTCTCGGAAACTCGCATTAGTCTTTGAGCCCGCGTTGACAGGGCCTTTTGATTTTGCAGGAGCGGTCAGAGGCGGATGGCGGCGGGGCCCATCCCCTCGCCCGCCCCGTTTCGGGTTGATCAAACGGCGCGTCCTCCCGTTAGGCCATGCACAGGCAGCCCCACCATGCGAAAGAAATCGTTGCACAATTTCCTGCCTCTCTTCCGTACCCGCGACAAGCAACGAACAAGGGTGCGAGCTGAATCGCGTCGCAAGCTGCGGAGCGAACTTTTGGAAGATCGACGCCTATTGAGTGCGGACTTTCAATTACTTAGCGACATCCATCCGGGGTCCGACTCGGCGCTCAACAACGCAAACAATTCCAACGCGTCTGAGTACGCGCGAATCGGCGACCGGGTCATCTTCGAGGCAAACGATGGACAGCACGGGACGGAACTGTGGACAACCGATGGGACCAGTGCCGGAACGAAACTTCTCAAAGACCTGAATCCGGGACCCGGCAGCGGGCTACCCTCCAATCTGACCGTTGTCGGCAACGAAATCTATTTTTCGGCAAATCGTTTGGTTCACGGAAACGATGCCTTCGAGCTTTGGAAAACCGATGGCACCACGGCGGGTACGACGCGAATCGATACGATCGCGATCGACCGTTACGACAGCCACCGGAACTTCCTGGCAGTCGACGTGGAGGACTCGCCGACGCCCAAGCTTTTCTTTACGAATGATGACGGCGTGAGCGGCAGAGAGCTGTGGGTCAGCGATGGAACCGACGTCGGGACGGGAATCGTCGCGGACCTCAATGTCGGCGCGGCTTCCAGTTCTCCCGGAAATCTCACGCCGTGGAACGATCAACTCTATTTCAGCGCACGCGGAACAAGCGGAACCGAACTTTATGTCACCGACGGCACCGAAGCAGGCACGACGGTGGTGAAAGATATTCGCCGTGGCAGCAGCAGCTCGAGTCCCAGCTACTTGACCCCTGTCGGCAACGAAATGTATTTCCGCGCCGACGACTACACCAATGGCCTCGAGTTATGGAAGACCGATGGAACGGAAGCGGGCACCGAGCTTGTCAAGAACATCTATCCGGGCGGATCCGATTCGTTCCCGACCGATTTGACGAATTTCGATGGAACGCTGTTCTTTCGCGCTCGCGACGACCAACACGGTTTCGAACTCTGGACCAGTGACGGCACCGCAGACGGAACGGTCATGGTCAAGGACCTGAATGCCGGCGTGGGCAATTCGACACCTAGTGGACTGACCGCGGCGGGCGATCTGCTCTACTTCCACGCCACGACCGGCAACGGCACCGAAACCTTTGTAAGCGATGGCACCGAAGCGGGCACCTTCCCGATCGCGACGGGCCGATTCGACTCACCGATCGAGATCGGCAACCAACTTTTCTTCATCCTCAGCGACGCCACACACGGCGTGGAACTTTGGGCCAGCGATGGCACTGCGGCGGGAACCCGGTTGGTCAAGGATATCAATCCAGGCTTGGGCAACGCCCTGAGATCGGACTTGGTCCGCTTTACCGACATCGCCGGCGAGCTTTACTTTGCCGCCGACAATGGGACCGACGGCTATCAGTTGTGGACCAGTGACGGGACGACCGCCGGCACGCAACTCGCCGCCGCCATCCGCCAACCCATTCCGATGCTCGATCTCGGCGGCCACACCTTGGTGATCGGCAGCGGAACCCACAACGGCGTTGGCACCGGTGTCGAAATCTTTATCAGCAACGACTCGCCGACCGATATTTTGATCTCTCGAACGTCGCTGAATGAGGATCTGCAAGTGGGAAGCCCGGCCGCTTCACTCTCGGCAGTCGACGCGAACACCGCCGACACGCACACCTTCGCGCTCGTTGCTGGCGAAGGTGGCACCGACAACGCCAACTTTACGATCGTCGGAGATCAGTTGGTTACCGCGACGCCGCTGGACTTTGGAACCAAACCGATCCACGACATCCGAGTATCGGCCACGGATGCCATCGGAGCAACGATCGAAAAATCGTTCACCCTCCACGTTTTTTCATCGAGTTTGTTCAAAGACGTTCATCCGGGCGAAGCGTCGGCCGATCCCCAAAATTTCACGCCTCTCGGTTCCCAGTGGTTGTTCTCGGCCACCACGCCCGGCGGCGGGAACGGGCTGTACGTTTCTGACGGCACCGCGGACGGGACGACTCTGTTGAAAGGCTTTGCAGAGGTTCCCGGAACGGAAATGATCCGCGAAATGACCGTCCACGACGGCAATGTCTACTTTGTCGTCGACGATGCGGTCGAAGGAGTCGAGTTGTGGAAGACCGATGGGACGGCATCCGGAACCCGCAAGGTCACCAGCTTCGTTAGCGGGCAACCCGGATCCGCCCCCAGCTGGCTGACCAGCAACGATGGTTTGCTGTTTTTCGTCGCCAATGACCAGGCCGGTGTCGCCCGGTTGTGGAGTTCGAATGGAACCGGGCCGGGCACCCAAATCGTCGGAAACCTCGAATCCCTTTTGCCCGGCGGTTTGACTGAACTGACCGGTGACGGCCAGAACCTGTACTTCGTCGCCGACGAGAACACGTTATGGATCAGTGACGGAACCGAGTCGGGAACCCGATTGGTCAAGGACCTTGGTGACGATGCCGTCGCGACGAGGCTGGAAGAACTGATTTCCGTTGATGGAACGATCTTCTTTCGGGCCGACGACGGCACGCACGGCAGCGAACTGTGGGTCTCCGATGGGACCGAAATCGGAACGCAACTGGTGCGCGATATTGCGAGCGATCCGGGCGTGGGCAGCCATCCTGAACAACTCATCGACGTCAACGGAACGCTGGTGTTTGTCGCCGACGATGGTTCTCGGGGACGAGAACTGTGGCGGAGCGACGGAACACCGATCGGTACCACGTTGATCGCCGACATCCATGTCGGCAGCGATTCGGCCGATCCGGCGAACCTGACCAACATCAACGGTGACCTGTACTTCTTGGCCGACGACGGGGTTCACGGGGCCGAACTCTGGCGAAGTGACCTGATCGGCACGGCCGAGATCATCGCCGATTTGGGGGCCGCCTCGACCGACCCGTCTTCGACCGCCCCTTCGCCCGCCGTCGCGTTCGCCGCCGGAGACCGTCTGGTCATCGCGGCGAATCATCCTGTTCTGGGGCGTGAGTTACTTTCCATCGCCACGAACAACAACCCCTCGGCGATCACGCTCAGCCATCAAACGATCAACGAAAATCCCGAATTGGGATCGACGGTCGGAATCCTGACGGCCGAGGATCGAAACCCGGCCGACACGCATACGTTCCAACTCGTTCCCGGCGAAGGTGACGAGGATAACCTCCGTTTCGCCGTGCAGGGGAATCGGTTGCTGACCGCCGCGGAACTGGACTACGAGAGGCAGAACACGTTTAATCTTCGCGTCCGAGCGATCGATCAATACGGGCTGGGCATCGAAGAGACCTTCACCATCCACGTCAACGATCTGCCGGAACTCGATTGGAACGGTTTCGAATTATTGCAGGACACCAACAACAACCTCATTGAGACGACCGGAGTCGCTAACCCTGAAGACTTCATTGCCGTGGGAAACAAGGTCTTCTTCACCGCCGAAGCGCCGACCAAAGGCCGCGAGCTGTTTGTGACTGACGGCACCAGCGACGGAACTCGCATCGTCAAGGACATAAGTGTCGGCGCCGCTTCTTCCCGTTTCGATTCCTTTCTCGCGCTCGGTGACAAGCTGTTGTTCGTCGCCAAAAACGAACTTTGGGTGTCCGACGGAACCAACGACGGGACCTTCCAGCTGCACCAAGGAACGGTGTACCGGACATCGCAAAGCGACGTCGTGATGATCGAATTCCAAGGGGAAGTCTATTTCTCCGCCCGTGGCGAAACGACCGGGAATTCGTACCGTCTGATGAAAACCGACGGCACGATCGAAGGCACAGCCGGGGCCGGGCCTGGCTCAAGCGTTCCCCCTTCCGGCTTCGCGGTCATGGGCGACCACCTTTATTTCAATTTGAACCATAATCTTTGGAGAAGTGACGGCACCACATCGGGAGCTGAACAGTTCATCAACAATTCGGTACTGAGATTTCCAGAGAATTTGACAACCGTCACGACGCATGACGGAAACGGTGCGGCGGTCGAGACCCTGTTCTTTACCGCCAACGATGACACGCATGGCCATGAGCTGTGGAAGTCCGACGGAACGCCTGCCGGGACTGTGATGGTGAAGGACATCCGTCCAAGTGACGTATCGTCGTTTCGACACATCGCCGACCTGACCGAAATCAACGGCGTACTCTATTTCACTGCCGATGATGACAACCACGGCGTCGAACTATGGACGAGCGACGGGACCGCGGCGGGCACCGTCATGGTCAGCGACATACAGCCGACGGGCGATTCCAACCCCGAGTGGATCACCGCGTTTGGGGATGCGGTCTTCTTTGCCGCCGACGACGGCACGCACGGGGTCGAATTGTGGAAACACGATGCAGGGGGCACCTCGCTCGTTCAAGACATCTACGCCCCGGATCAATACAACGCGCGACCCAGCGCGAATCCGAGTGAGTTGGTTGTCTTCGGCGAGAAACTGTTTTTCAACGCGACCAACGGCAGTTCGTTTTTCCGAGAGGATTTCGGTCGGGAACTGTGGGTGCTGGAAAGCGCGGACGCGACGCCACAACTGGCTGTCGATATCTTTGCCGGGACGACCGGCGGAGACCCGACCGGTATGGTGGTCGCCAACTTGCCATCCGCCGACGGAGGCTACGGAGAATCGCTCGTCTTTTCCGCCCAAGGCCGGGTCGGATTTCAACGCACGGGATTCAGCCTGTTCCGTAGCGATGGCACGCCGGAAAACACCATCCTGGTTCCAAGCTTTGACAACACCACAGGAAGCTCTAATCCGTCCGAGTTAACCGCGTCGGGCGAACTGCTGTTCTACCGAGGAGACCATCCTTTGCTCGGCCGCGAACTGTATGTCAGCGACGGTACAGAGGCCGGAACGGGACTGCTCAAGGATTTATGGAGAGGCGGAGCGGAATCGACGCCGCACAATTTTATCGACGTCGACGGTCGTTTGTTCTTCGTCGCATCGGGGGCCGACGGAAGCTATCGGCACGGACGCGAGCTGTACACCAGCGACGGAACGCCGGACGGAACCCATCTGGTCAAAGACATCAACGACACCGCGTCGAGTGCCAGTTCCAGTCCGGCTCAACTGACCGCGATCGGCGACAAACTGTACTTCACCGCCATTGATGGCACCGAGGGTTCGGGCAACCGGGAACTGTGGGTCAGCGATGGAACTGAATCGGGAACGGTCGTCGTCAAGGACTTCACTCCCGACGGCGGGAATTCAGGCATCAACGATTTGACCGCCGTCGGCGACACGCTGTTCTTCACCGTTTCCGCTGGGGGCGGCGGAGACCAATTGTGGAAGAGCGATGGGACGGAAGCCGGGACGGTCCTGGTCCGAGACCGGCATCCGGGGCCGGCCAGCACCGCCATTCGTCATCTGACCAGCGTGACCGCCACCGATGAGTTGGGCGGCCAAACTCACACGCTCTTTTTCGTTGATCTCAACCCCGACACCTCGATCTACCAGCTTTGGAAGAGCGACGGAACGACCGACGGTACCGTCCAGGTCAGTCAATTTCCCACCAACGAGTCCTGGCCATTTGACAACATGATGGATGTCGACGGCACGTTGTTCTTTACCAGCGGCCGCTTCGACGACCTGTGGAAGTCCGACGGGACGACCGAGGGCACTCAGCGGATCGCGACCTTCAAACTTCCCTTCTATTCACCCAGACTGGACCGGTTTGCCGCGGTCGACGACACGTTGTACTTCATCGTGATCGGTTACGGCGATGTCGGCACCGAGCTTTGGACTAGCGACGGCACCGAAGCAGGTACGGTGGTCGTGCGTGACATCCGCCCCGGACCGTTGGGATCCGATCCAACCGGTCTGACCAACATCGACGGAACTCTCTATTTTATCGCCAACGACGGCGTCAACGGCGAGGAACTGTGGCAGACCGACGGCACGGCCGAGGGCACGACGATCGTCGCCAACTTCACCGGTGCCGATGGCGGCGGCAGCGTCCCGACGCAACTGACCGCCGTGGGCGGAAACCTGTTCGTCGTGGCGCAAACGGCGGCGTTCGGTCGCGAACTGTACGGTCGCTTTGGGAATTTCACAAAGCCCACTCTTTCAATCACGACGACCGATCAAACCGTTGACGAAGGGGTCGGCTTTGTGACCTTGACCGCCACGATCGACACGCCGGTCGACTTCCCCATCCGTGTTCCCGTCAGTCTCGACAGCGGTACCGCCACGCTCGGCGAAGACTTCGATCGTCTTGGAACCGAACTCGTCTTTCCGCCCGGTGAAACGACAGCCAGCGTGAACGTGTCGGTCAACGACGAAGAACGCTTTGAACTGACGGAAAGTTTTTCGGTCGCTTTGGACACCAGCCCGTTCGTCGACTTCGCCCCCGGTGTCGTCCCCGTGACATTCACGGTGACAGACAACGATCTGCAACCGTACGTTTCATTCGTGGGCGCGACGTCGAATGTTTCCGCTCAAGAGGGTACGACCGTGACCATCGAGGTCGGTTTGAACGATCCGTCGCACCAAGATGTCACTGTGCCGCTGACCTTTTCGGGTACGGCGGTTCGCAACCTCGACTTTCGCGACGGTGGCTTGAACCGCCTGACCATTCCCGCCGGTCAAGCGTCGGCGACGGCGAAGCTGACCATCGTTGATGACACATTGGCCGAAGCAACCGAGCGGATCGTTGTCGAGCTGGGCACTCCGATCAACGGTAGGTTGCTCGACGAACGGGGCATCGCGACACAGCAAGTCATCGTGATCCCCCAGAACGACGCACCGAGCGTGAACTTTTCAAAGTCACTTAGCAACGTTCCCGAAGACTTCGGCGAATACTCCATCGACGTGACTCTCTCCCAACCATCGCCGCTGCCGATTCACGTGCCCTTCTCCGTCACCGGAACGGCGAACGATCAGGACTTCGTATTTGGTGACGACGAGACGTACGAACTGGTTTTCAACCCGGGCGAAACGAGCCACTCAATCTCCTTCGAAATCACCGACGACAGTCTGCTCGAACCGGGCGCGAACGAATCCGTCGAGATCAGTTTGGATGTCCCCGTCAACGCAATCCCCGGACCCACGACGCTGCACACCGTCGGTATCCGGGACAACGACATCGCAGAATTCTATTTTGAAATCGACGAACAGGAAATTTGGGAAAACGAGAATTCGACGACGATCACGGTTCATTCGTCGATCAAATCGACTCGCCCGATCACCGTGCCGCTGACCGTCTCGGGGCGGGACGGGTTTGATCGTCCCGGATATGCCAGTTTTGGTTCCGACTTCTCGCTTGGACTATCACCGCTGGTCATCAACCCCGGCCAACTGTCCACGTCACGGAGTGTCACGATCACTAATGACCGAGTGAACGAGTCCCCTGAAGAAATTCACATCGGCATCCAGCCGTCCGGCAACGGCACGCGGGTGTCGCGAACCCACGGATCGCATCAAATCACGATCAAAGACAACGACCCATTCGTTTCAATCAAGACGAACTCAGGCGACGAAACGCTCGAGGAAGCCAACGACCAAGGCTTCTTCACGGTTTCACTAACCTCGTCGACCAATGAGGACATTTGGGTTCCCTTTCGGGTCAGCGGCAATGCGGTCCAACACCGCGACTACGTCTTCAATAAAAACTCCGTCCTGATCCCCAAGGGTTCCACGTCGGGAACCCTTCGGGTCACCACTATTGCAGACGAAATCGATGACTATCAACGCAATGTCTTCGTAACGATCGAAGATCCGTTGGGCGACGCTCAGGTCGATGACGAGAACGCTTTCGCGGTGATGCGAATTAATGACGACGACGGGGCTCCGACAGTTGCCTTCGGTTCGGCACGACAGTTACACAACGGAAACCGCCTGGCCGCGGCGGATCAGCCATTCGGCGAAACCGACGGCGAGATCCGCTATGCGGTGAAGATCGACAAGGTGTCGGGAAAAGACGTCCGCGTCAAAATCAGGTTCACCGGAACCGCCACGGACAATTCGGACTTCGAGGTGACCGGGCTGGACGGCAACAGCGAGCTGAGAATCCCGGCTGGCGAGAAAGTGGGCTACTTCTCGGTGCGGGTGAAGAACGACGACAAAACCGAGCCGACCGAAACGATCAACATGTCCTTTAGTGTCGTCTACAACGCGCAGAGACCAGAACACGCTCAGGAACGCAGTATTCGGATTCTGGATGACGACGCGGAAACGATCTGCAACGAACCGCCCGCCGGTCCGGCCGGGACACTCAACTCGATCGCCCAACCGGTGTGCGAGATCGATCCGCCCCTGGGAACATCGTACGAAAGCCTCACGCAGGAACAAGTCAATGAAGTGGGCGAAATGACGCCCGGAACTCCTTCGTATTACGGTGCCACTCAGGGGTTTGTGAAAGGAGCAGTCGCTTTCTTCGACGGCAACTTCAATGGCGTGGCGGACTTCGCCGACCTGAACGGAAACCGAATCCAGGATTCCGATGAAACAAACGAACCCGTTCGCCCGACCCAGTTGAACGGCAGGTTCACCGCCCAGGTGCCGGCGGCGTTCGATCGGAACAGCGATGGATGGATCACCGCCGAAGAAGGCCGCTGGATTCTCGCCGGCGGAATCGACATCTCGATCGGGCTGCCGTTGCGGATGCAGTTCTCCGCTCCCGTCGGTCACTTCGTCATTTCGTCGCTATCAAGCGTTGTGGAACGACTCACGACCGTTCATGGACTGTCGGTCGCCGCCGCCAACCGACGAGCCGCCGAAGCCTTCGACATCCCCAGTCTGACGACCCGTGGCGCCGACCCGCTTAACGCCACGATCAGTGGCGATGGCGATGCCGCGAAGACCGAAGAAACGGCGGTCCGGATCTATGCCACCGCCCAGCCGATCGC
Source organism: Stieleria sedimenti (assembly GCF_025060895.1). GTDB lineage: Bacteria > Planctomycetota > Planctomycetia > Pirellulales > Pirellulaceae > Stieleria > Stieleria sedimenti. Next base: position 17,055 of record NZ_JANZKV010000049.1, read on the forward strand.
GGACCTGTTCGCCGCTTCGGCACCGACACTTTCCACGGCTTACTTGAGTGATCTTGTATTCGGAGCCTTTGCCGATGAGATCGCCGGTGAGGGTTCGTCGCTGAATCTCAGCTACGATTCGGTGGTCGCGGGATTGATCAACCGTATCAGCAACCAGAGCGGTTTACGATTCTCTGATGATCCGGCGGTCCATCAAACCGTTGTCGACGCGGCGTCCCGAGCCATCACGGCCGGCAATCAAGCCATCGACCAAATCAGCGTGACTCTCGACCTGGACTACTTGAACCGGTTATTCCAAGTCAAGAAGGTGATGCTCGGCGAACTCTCCCCGGCGATGCGACAGGTCGTCGAGGCGGTCAGGACGCCGGAATCAATGGCGACCGAGTTCTCAGGATCGGGACTTCAAGGCAAAGTTGACGCTGCGAGGGTCGGCACGATTCTTCCCCCGTCGTTGCTGATCAACAACGCAGCCGTAGTCGAAGGCAACGATGGAACCGCGTTGATCGAGTTGACGGTCGACCTGATCGGCGATCACGACCTTCCCGTTTCGGTGGACTTCGCGACCGCCGACAACACTGCGACGGTCGACGGCGGCGATTACGATTCCGTCTCGGGCGAGTTTACCTGGGCAGCCGGAGACAATACGTCACGCGTCGTCCAAGTCCCCATTCATTCCAACACGACCTTCGACGCCGATCGCAGTCTTGTTGTGTTCCTTAGCAATGCGTCCAACGCGGTCTTGGCCAGCCACATCGGCTATGGCTACATCCTGAACGACGACACGCTACAACACACGATCGAAAACACGGATGACGGTTCGACTCGCCTCTTTCTGGAACTCGCCGAATCCGATTTTAACCTGATCGAAAGCAGCGAAACGATCGCCGGCGGCGATTTAACGCTGCCGACGGTCATGGAACTGATCGGCGACGACGCAACCAATGACTCCTTGCTGCTGAGCTTCTTGCCGTCCGCCAAGAACCATTCGGTCTCCTTTGCCGGTGGTGTCGCTGGCAATGATTCGTTGGTCTATCGGAACGGATCCTTCGCGACGATCTTGCACCAGTGGACCAGCGGCGGCGACGGCCGAACCGAACTGACCCCGTTTTCTGGCGGCGACGAATCGATCGTCCAGTGGACGCAAATCGAATCACTGCAAAGTGACCTCGGTGGTGTTCCTGAGATGATTTTCCACCTAGCCGACGAGGTCACCGACGCAACGCTCTCTCACGACGGCGAACTCCTGCAGTTGACCAGCCAAAGCAACGCCTTTGCGCCGATCAGCTTCCGACGTCCGACAGAATCTTTGATCATCCGTTCGTCCGGCGAAGACTTCCTGACCGTCGTCCCGGGGGATCCCGAACTCGAAGCGATTCTCAGCGAGATCGAAAATTTTGTCCCAGATCCGCTCGGGGATGTCACGCTCGAGAACGGCAACCTGTTGGTCACGATGCCGCAACAGGACGACGCGGAATTGACCATTCGAATCGATCCCGCCACGGCTCAGTACGTGATCACGTCGGGCACTTCAGCGATTACCGCCGGTGCGGGCACCAGTGGTACCGCGGCCAACGAAGTTCGCGTACCACAATCTAGCGTGACCAATGCGGTCAGTATCCAGGGTAGCGACGGCGCTGACGCGATGATCGTCGATTTCGGTGGCGGCAGTTTGATTCCACCCGGCGGGCTGTCGATTTCCAGCGGCCTGGGTGCTGACATTCTGACGTTGCTCGGCGATGAGACGCTCGACTGGATAGTTCAGCCCGGCTCAACGATTACCGGCAACGGATCGATCCGAATCGGGGACGCATCAGTCGGCTTCAACGGCATCGATGTTCTCCAGTTCGACTCGGCCGGAAGAATTGTACTTCAAACTCCCAACTTGGATGATGAAATTGCCATCTCTGAAGGACAACTTTCCGATGACCAAACCGACTCGCTCGTAATCTCCGGTACCAGCGACGGTGTCGCGATGACAGAACTGCGTGTCGCACGTTCGTCTTTCACTTTGGACACGACACTTCAAGACGGCGAAGACACCGTCTCGATTCTGTCCGCCGACAATGACCACCGCAACACTGGGCTTGTCGTGGAGACGGGCACGGCTGACGACGTGGTCACCGTGCTGGGGAATGTGACCTTCGCCGGACCTGTATCCATTCAATCAACTTCGCTGCTGCTCGAAGGCAACTTGGCAACCAAATCAGCAGTCGGTGGCGGCGACCTGACGCTTGACGTGAACGTCGTCGTCCGCGAAACGGTGCAACTGTCATCGGGCTTCGACCAAAATGCCGGTGATATTCGTGTCAATGGTTCGGTGTCGTTGAAAGCTGATCTTTACCTGAATTCGGGATCGGGAACCGTGGTGTTTGCGGAGCCGATCGACGGCCCCCATGCGTTGGTGGCCGAGGGCCAAGGAACCATCCAATTTCTGCAATCCGTTGGCGCTCAAAATCCTTTGGCAAGCGTTTCGGTCGATGCCGGCGGTTCGACGGGAGCCGTAGACGTCTTTACGACCGGTCGTCAAAGCTATGGAAACGACCTCGCGATCGCTGGAACGCTCGCAACGGTCGGTGAGTCGATTTCCATCGCCGGAACGACGACAACGATGGGTGACAGTCTGTTGGAGGCCGCAATGGGTTTGATTTCGTTTGGTGGTCACCTGACCGCGGACGCCTCGCTTCGCATCGTTGCGGATGATTTAACGCTGCCGCCCCAGATTCGATTCCGCATTGATGGGACCTCTGTTGATACCCAATACGCCCAATTGGCGATCGACGGTCCCATCGACTTGAGCGGGGTGGCTCTCGACTTTGCAGGATCGTATCAACCGATGCCCGGTGATGCCTTCGAACTCGTGAACAACGAGACGGTTGACAAGGTCGTGGGAATTTTTATTGGCTATCCGGAGGGTGATCCAGTCGCGATCAACGGGAGCCAGTCGGATGCGTTAATCAGCTACCTGGCAGACGACGGCAACGACGTGCATCTGGTCGTCAACAATGTCGCGCCGACGGTGACACTCAGCGGTCCAGCCGCCGCGATTGAGGGCGAGACGCACACGTACAGCTTCACGACCTACGATCCAGGACCGGACACCTTTGCTCTTGTGAGCATTGATGCCGGCCCGGATGCCACCGTCTCCAATCGGGTGTTCGATCCGATCACTGGCACCGGCGACTTCGATGTCACGTTCCACGACGGCCCGAACACGACGACAGTCAGCGTCCAGCTTGAGGACTCCCACAGCACAGTCAGCAATGTCTCGACGGTCGACGTGGCAGTCACCAACGTAGCCCCTGCTTTCACGCTGGACGATGAAACACTTCTTCCACCCCTCGAAGGAGTATTTTCCCGTTCGGTGACGTTTGTCGATCTTGGTGTCGTGGACGAACATTCTGTTGATATCGATTGGGATGACGATGGCACCGTCGATGAAAGCATCGTTCTCCCTGTCGGAACCCGAACGTTTGAACTTGACCAAGTATTTGATGTGGAAGGACGTCGCAACGTTAGCGTTACCGTCAGTGATGGCGATGAGTCCGGCGTGACGACAGAAACGTTCGAATTGAACGTCATCCTAAATACGCCGCCGGTCGCTTACGATGTCCAAGTCGTCGTCAGCGAAGACGGACCGGTGGTGGAACTGCTGGCGAACTATGAAGACGTCGATGTGAGCGACATCCATATCTTTAGCGTTGACACCACCGGCACGATTGGAACAGTCACGAACAATGGCGACGGAACCTTCACGTACGCTCCGGCCGGAAGGTTCGAAACACTGCCCGGCGGCTCATCCGACACTGATCGATTCACGTACACCGTTGACGACGGAAACGGCGGCACGAGCACCGCGAGCGTAAGGGTGAGGATCGATGGCCAAAATGACCCCGCATCGATTACCGGTGTGGCGACAGGCGGCACCGATGAAGATTCAATCGCAACGATTTCGGGCGTGTTGACAGTCGCGGACGTCGATGCTGGTGAAACGGTTTTCCAATCGAGCAGCCAAACAGGAACCTATGGAGCATTCGCCATCAATCCCTCCGGCAATTGGAGCTATGTGTTGGACAACGCGGCGGCTCAGAGCCTGAATGCGGGTGATTTGGTCACCGATTCGTTTACTGCCAGCTCGGTCGACGGGACCGCCAACGAGACGGTTTCCATCACGATCGAAGGATTGAACGACGTAGCCTCAATCTCTGGCGTTGCGACCGGACAAACAAACGAGGATTCGCTTACGAGTGTACCTGGCGGGCTGCTCGTGACGGATCTCGACGACGGTGAAAACCGATTCGTTCCCGAAACCGATTTGGCTGGCAACTTCGGAACGTTCAGCATCGATGCGACAGGCGACTGGACCTACGTGCTCGACAATTCATCCGTTCAACCCATGAGCGCGAATGAAGTCGAAACCGATTCCTTTGCGGTTGTCTCACTAGACGGCACCGCCACGGAGACTGCGGTCGTTACGATTGACGGTAAAAATGATGCCCCGTTCGCATCGGCTGAATCTTACGCGGTCAGCGAAGATCACACCTTGACGATTCCGGTTGGCGTCGGATTGTTGGCCAACGACACTGACATCGATCGGCTTGACTCACTATCGGTGTTCGCGATCAACGGTGAAACCGCCGCAGTGGGAGTGCCCACGCCACTGGCCCATGGTGTTTTGACGGTGCAGGCTGACGGATCGTTGCAATATCAACCCGGTGTGACCAGCGACCTTGCCGGACAGACCGAGACTTTTACCTACACTGTCACCGATGGAAATGGTGGATTGGCTGACGCAAATGTCAGCATCGAGATTACGCCCGCCATCGCTGAGGGTTCGATCGAATTGACTGGCGACATTCTACGTGTCGGAGGCACCGAGAACGATGACGTGCTCCTCTTCGGCGAAAGCAACGGAATGCTTACGTTGAACGGAGAAAACACCGGAGTTCCGCTTGCCGAAGTCGATGAAATTCGTATTTGGTCGCGTGAGGGTAACGATACGATTGATCTGGGTAGCTTAAATATCAAATCGATGGTACATGCGGGCCAAGGAGATGATCATGTTTCTGGTGGCAGTAACTCCGACCTCATTTTTGGTGGGTCGGGGAATGACCAAATCGTTGGTGGCAGCGGCGATGACTTTCTGGTCGGTGGACCGGGGGCCGATCGGATGGTTGGTTCAGCCGGTCATGATATTCTGATGTCCGAACAATTCACTGAGTCCACGTTGCGTGAAGAGATTGATCATTTGCTTGACCAATGGATCGATCAGGCTGTCGAAGTTGACGCAACTGATGCCACCGATGAAATCTTCAGCGATAACGACGAGGACAAGCTTACCGGCGGATCCGGTTCTGATTGGTTTATGATCGGCGCCGGAGACCGCATCACGGACCTCAAGAAAAACAATCGGGCCGGAGACTTCGTTACAGAGCTATAGGCGTGAGCTCGGACCGCAGCTGAGGCTGACGTGATTTGATTTCAACGAGAGCAGACGATCGCTTTGAGGGATCGTCTGCTTGGCCGGAAACGCTGGTAGCAGGTCGGCTAAAACAGCTCGCAATCTTGGCGTTGGCAAATTTCTGTCGATATGTCTAATGAAATCACTCCAAATGGCGGACGTTTCGCAGTCCGATCTCGCATTGGACTGTGAACACGCTTGGGGTTGCCCAAGCTAATCCGAGTCGCGATTTCCCGGAGACCGGATGATGGCCAGACCTTCAAGCTCAAGCCGACGCAGCTCAAGAACGACGAACCGTCGCGGGAACCCAAACGCAAAGCGTCGGAGACTGGTCGCAGGCCTGGAAAAACTCGAAGGTCGCCAGCTGCCGGCCGCGGACGTGACGCTGTTTGCCGACAGCTTTGAATCGGGTAGCAGTTCCAATGACTGGGCTGGCAATTGGTTCGACGCAGCGAGCCACCGACGGAAATGTTTCCGCAGAGGTCGATGGCCGAGCGAGTGACTCGACCCTGACGATGAGTAGCCCGGTGGATCTTACGAGCTACGATTCGGCTGAGTCATCCTTCGATTGGTTGATCGAATCAAGGTTCGATTCCGGTGAGTATTTGGCCATGGACATTTCATCCAATGGCGGATCGAGCTGGCAGACCAATGTGCTCCGGCTCAACGGCAACTTGAGCCAAGAGAACACTTGGTACAACGAGACCGTCGACCTGAATCCTTAAATGTCGTCTGATCTGCTGGTGCGATTCCGAGCCAAAGTCAGCCGCAGCAACGAAGATGCCAACGTTGATAACGTGATGATTTCCGGCACCCCCATTCCAACCGAACCACTCGCCGAGTTCACACCGCTGGGTTTCTTGCCGGGTGCGACTTCCAGCGATCCTAGAGGGATGTCGGCGGATGGCCGGTACATCGTGGGAAACTCTGGGGATCAGGCGTATCGCTGGAGTCGAGATCAGGGAATGATCGATTTAGGGACCTTCAAAGCCGATGACGTATCCACGACGGATCCGTGGTCGTCGGAGGCGACGGCGTGAGCAACGGTTATCGCTGGGAGAACGGGATCTTGTCCGTCGTTGGCGATCTTACGACCATTGGTCGCACGGAGGACGATCCCGGCGGGACGAGAATGGCCAGCGTCCACCGAGTCTCCGCAGACGGATCTGTCATGGTTGGCAATACGCCGGTAATTAATGGAGAGGCGGGTTCTTTTCGAATCGTCGGCGGGGACATACAACCCATTGGGGACCTGCCGGGCAACGCCCATAACAGTGGTGCGCGAGCCGTATCAGCGGATGGCTCCGTCGTCGTCGGCTGCGGTCACTCTGTCAATAGCGACGAAGCCTACCGCTGGGAGACCTTCCCGGGGGAGGATTTAAGAGCCTCGCGTGGACCGTATCGGAAAACGGTCGGTTCGTCGTTGGCCAAAGTGAATCCGCAGCAGGAGTGGAGGCGTATCTATGGTCCAGCGAAACCGGCATGGTCGGTCTCGGGCACCTTCCCGGAGCGACCGTGGATAGTCGCGCACGCGGGGTGAGTGGCGATGGATCGGTTGTCATCGGAAAAGCGAACGACAGCGCATACATTTGGGATAGTGTCAACGGAATGCGCAATCTTCAGAACGTCCTGATCGAAGAATACGGGCTGGGCGATGCTCTTGCAGGCTGGAGGCTTCGTCGAGCGTTAGCAATTTCCGAAGACGGCCTGATCATCACCGGTCACGGGATCAATCCAAGTGGCGCGACCGAGTCATTCGTCGTCGACCTCGATCTCTCAAGTGATGTTGGCAACCAGACACCAACGGCGGATGTCGGTGCGGATCAGACGCTCAACGACGCGGGAGGAAATGGCGACGGGTTTGTGATGCTGACGGGCAGCGGCAGCGACTCCGATGGCGAAGTTGTCTCCTATGAATGGCGGCAAGGTTCAACGATTCTGGGTACAACCGCAGACATCACGCCCACGCTCCCGATCGGAAACCACGAACTCACCTTGACGGTGACGGATAACGAGGGAGCATCTTCCACCGATACCGTGGTTGTGACTGTTGATGAAGTCGATATCAAGCCGGTGAAGGTATTCATCTTGGCGGGACAGTCGAACATGACGGGAACCGCCTCAGCTGATAATCTCGATCCGTCGTGGAACGTGCCGCAAGACGACGTCTGGATTTGGCTCGATCACAACATGGACGGAGGCCAATGGACGACTGTGACGCCGGGACACGGTTGGGGAACCCACGCCCCACGGCCTGAGGAGGCCGAAGGGCTCGATTCAAGAAACGGACTGTGACCAGAACTCAGCCTGGCTCGAACACTTGCCGACGAATATCCAGACCATCGCATCGCGCTAATCAAACACGGCGACGGGGGACGCGATCTTGCCGAACACTTAAATCCCGATAACGTCGGTCCGCCTGAATCTTCCCAGCACATGTGGAACGGCCTGCTGAAGAAAACGGAGGACGCGGCTATTGCAAATGCCACGGCTACGTTGATGTCATCGCCAGTTGCCAAGGGCGGCGGATCCGACTCGCCGTTTGATGCCTGGTTGATCAATCATCGGCAATACGTGGATTCAAACAGTGAAGGCGATTTGGTCGTGGACACCAATCAAAATGGTCGCGTCACTGCACTTGATGCTCGGCTTGTCATCAACCGCGACGAACAAGACGCGTTGACGGGCGACGGGCCTATCTAAATGCCATCTTTCAATGGCTTCGGTTGCCCTGATCTCTTCTTCGGCATGACGTCTTCAGCGCAGACCGTCCGTGTTCAGGGTGCCGGTCTTCCACTCAGTAGCCCGCAAGTCTGTGGCCCGCAGCGTATGAATGGTCAGACCGGTCAGGTCGCGATCCGACTTTGGCGAGGCAAGACTCGTGATGTAACCGACGATGAAGCACGTGGTGATGCCGCATGTCGTGTACAAGTAACCGTTGATCGCAGTGAATTTCCAAAGGCTGAACATCACCGCTGCGCCGACCAACGCGCCGGTCATCGCCCCGCTGGAACTGGCGCGTGTTGTCGTGCCGCCCAGCACGAATAGCCCCCCCAGCACGCCCATAAACAAACCGATCACGACCAGAAACGTATCGAACAGCGATTTGATTTCGGGATTGACGAACACCAGCCCCAGCAAGGTTCCGATCACACCCGTCACAAGCGTCAGTCCGCGCGCCGCAGTGAGATAGCCGCCTTCGGAATGGCAAACATGAAAAGGTCGCAGGAAGTCCGTCACCAAAGCCGTCGCGGTGGAATTCATGCTGGTCGAAACGGTCGACTGTGCCGCCGCAAAAACTCCGGCGACCACCAGCCCTGCCAAACCGATCGGCATCTCATGGGCGATGAAGTAGGGAAAGACCTGGTCGGTCGAAATCGTGGGGTCCAGTCGGCCGGGGTTCGATTGATAGAACGCGAACAGCGCCGTGCCGATGCCGAAAAACAACAGCGTCGAGGGAATCGTTAGCACGGCGTTCGTCCAGATCGAACGCGCCGCGAGCTTTTGATCGGCGGTCGTCATGTAACGCTGAACGACGGCCTGGTCGGCGGTGTAGGACGACAGGTTCTGGCCGATCGCTCCGACGACGATGACCCATAAAGCGATTTGGGCACTCGTCGGACTCAGGTGCAAGTTCGCGATCTGAAACTTGTCGGCGTTGTCTGCTGCGGTCAAGAAGCCGCCCAGTCCGCCGTCGGTGCCCATCACCAACAAGACGATCGCGAGCAGTGCTCCGCCGAACAGTACCAGCGTTTGGAGGGTGTCGGTCCAGATCACCGCTTCGACGCCCCCCATCGTGCAATAGAGAATGCTCAGCACTCCCATCAGCAACACCGATTGCGTCGGTGTCAAGGGTGTCGCGACGGCCATCGCTAATCCGGTCAATGACATCACGACGGCCATGCGAAAGAGATGGAACAGCGTGAAGCTGGCGCTTCCAAACAGCCTGACCGGTCGGCTGAACCGCTTTTCTAAATATTCGTACGCACTGGTGGCATCGATGCGACGAAAAAACGGCATCGCGACGAATACCGCCACAATCGCGACGACCGGGATCATGAAATTGCCGATCGAATAGACCCAGTCCTGCGCATACGCCTTGGACGGGATGCCGGTGAACGTCAACGAACTCAGCATCGTCGCGAAGATGCTGCACCCAGCCGCCCACCAGGGAATGTGGCGGCCCCCGCGAAAGAAGTCGTCCGTATTCTTGTTCTTTCGCGCAAAATAAACTCCGACGCCGACCATCGATGCCAGATAGCCGAACAGCACCACATAGTTGACCATTCCGAAACTGTGATCGGTTCGCTGGACTGCAACGCGATAGACGTTCGGCGTGCGGGTGCGTGGTCGCACTTCACCGGTCGGCACGATGATCTCGTCGCCCCACTGGACGGCCGTGGTCGTCACCTGGGTGACGGGATTGTTTCCGGCGGAAACCCAAGTGTCGGTGATGGTGTGGTAGGCAGCCGTTTCGTTGCCAAAGCCTGGATGGTCATCCTTGAGCGCGTCGGATCGGAAGAACAGTTCCTCGGTGGCGCCGCCGAGGACGAGTAGATGACTTTGCCCATACTTGATACTCGTTCCGGCCATCCAGCATCGCGGTGCGTCGCTTCGTTGTCGCCAGCTGGCGGTGTTGGGATTGAATTCCCAAACGTCGCGCAGAAACTGGTAGCTGTCAGGGTCGTCGGCAGGCCCGTCTTGGTTGCGCCCGCTGATGACGTACACGCAATCGTTGTAGCCGTTGTGTTGGCTGACGGTCAGGTTCAAGGCCCGCGGCGGTCCCGGCCAGCCGGGTAATTCCTGCCACCCGAACTCGTCGTTGCTGGTCTTTTTCGACAAGTCCAACGTCCAGAAATTCGTCATCGCGGTTTCCAACGACGGGCCGCTTTGACCGCCGGCGAGATAGATCACGTCGTCGATCCTCGTCGCGGCGGCAAACGCACAGGGTTTTGGCAGCGAAGGATACGCCGTCCTCGAAACGCGTTCAGACTGTGCGTCCCAACTCAGTACGAACACGTCGTCAAAGGTTTCTTGGGAATCGTTTCCGCCGATGCAAACCACACCGTCTGGAGTCGAGACGGACGCTCCGTACGCGATCGCCCGGGGCAGCCTGCCGCCGTCTTTCCATTCGTAATCGTCACCATCTCTGGTCATGACAAAGATGCGATCGTGCCAGACTTTGTCGTTCTCCCAAACCGGCTTGGGGAAATTCGCTCCACCGGCCACAATCATGGCGTCGTTGTGAACGCCGACAAACGGTCCCGCGAAACCGAGTTTATCGGGCATCGGCGGCAGTTCAGTCCACGACAGCATCTCCTGAGCGATCGCCTGATCGGATGATGCGACCGCTGCGAGGAAAAGCAGGATCTTGAGGAATCGTGTCATTGGATTCTTTGCGTGATTGTCGTACAGGCTGCTGTGTGATTCCATGGATTGATCCGCTGGTGTTCGTGGTTGTGTTCGAGCGGATAAGGGGCAGAGCACAAGAAGGATAAACGTATTTGGAAAGCGGCGTTGTGTGTCGACGGATCCGATGGCGAGTTTTTTAGTGGTCGGCGTCCCACGAAGATTGCGGCGTGGCTGCGCGGTTTGCGCCGCGATGTATGAACCTGCCGATGTTTCGAGTTGTCGGTAAGCCGATCGACGTCCCTCTGATTTCTCGGGCCTGAACCAGGATTGCGTGTCATAATTGTTGGTTGCCGTATCACGATCCCAGTCACCGCTCCGTCCTTCGTTGTGCTCGCATGTTGATTCTTCTGATCGTCGCAAGCTCGCTGGTTCTCGCATGTTCTGATTCGTGCGGCGCCATGGACCATCCGGGCGACACGCTCGACATCCATCACTTGGACGGCCAGATCTATTACGGCGCCGCTCCGAAAAGCGATGTCGATTTTGCGAAACTGCGTCGATTGGGCGTCCAACGGATCATCGACGTCCGGACGTTCAAGGTATTTGCCAGCGGAAAAGAAAAGCGGCGGGCGGCCAAACTGGGGATCGCGTACCGCCGCATTCCGATGGGCTTCTTCCCGATTCGAACCGGAAACGTGCCAACCATCTTGGCACAGCTGACCAGCGGTTGTGCCGGTCCTGTTTACTTCCACTGCAATCTCGGACTCGATCGAGTGGGATTGCTGGTGGCACTGTACCGGATCGAGTATTTCGGATGGGAGCCTCGGCACGCCTTCACGACCTGGAAGGCTCAGCAGTTCAACACCAACCTGGAAGGTCTCGATCGCTATTTCTGGCAGCACGTCGGTGCACAGAGCTGTCTGCGATAGAGTGTCAGAGCAGTTCGCGATAAAGTTCGATCACGGTTCGCTTCATCATCAATCGAGCGCGCTTGGGCGCCGCGGCGTCTTGTCCGACCGACAGCAACAACGTTCCTGCAGGTACCGAGGCCGATTTGGCGAGTCGTGATCGCACGTTGGATCGCAGCTGCTCCGCGCCGGCCGGATCGTTGGAGACGATGCAAAGCTCCAAATTGAGCTGATTCGATCGAGCGTCAAAGTTGTAACTGCCCAACATCCAACAGCAGTCGTCGACCAGCATCGTCTTGGCGTGCAGGGTCTCCGCTCCGACATATTCAAGCAGCCGAACACCTTCACGCAACAATCCCCGCTTGTGATTCTGGTAGGCCGCGTAAACGTTTAACTGGTCCGTCGAATCAAGCGAATTGGTCAGGATGGTCACGCAAACGCCACGTTTTCGTGCCCGAGAGATGGCAGAGCGAACCGACCGATCGAAGGCGGGATAAGGCGATTCGATGAACAGAGATCGCTTTGCTTGATCCATCATCCGAACGATTTGGTGATTGACGTGACGCTCGGATTTATCGGACGAACGGTCGAACAAGAGCTCCATTTCGATCCCTTGCATCGATTCTGCGGCCCAGTCGCGCTGCCAGTCCAAGTGCACGCCGCAGCGACAAACGACCCGTTGCAAGGCCTCGCTCAGCAATTGCTGATAATCCGCGGGGCCGTTGGCATCACGCCAGGAATTTTTCCAATCGCTCTTTCCAAAGGGGCGGTAGCTGAGAATGTCCAAACCCAATGAATCTCGCTCCGGTGCCGGTTGGACATCTGGTGTTGCCCACAGCCAATCGAAGTACGCTTGTGACCGTTGGGCGATTTCACCAGAGACAAACGCGTCACAATCGACAAACTCACGCGGTCGTCGGAACTCGAAATGTCCGTTCTCAAGATTGCTGCTTCCCACCACGGCATGACAGGTGTCGACCACCATCAGCTTGGAGTGCAGCCGTCGATTCAGCCAACTCGGATTGCCTTGACGCAGCGGGTGATAGACCCGGACCTCGATCCCATACGTCCTCAGATAATGCTCAAATTTCGACGGCAATCGCGATTTCAATCCGTCCACCAAGATCCGCACGCGTACGCCCCGATGCGTGGCTTGACGCAGCAACTCTAAAATGGCGACCGGGACTTCATCGGTGTCGATGGCGTAGTACGACAAGTCGATCGTTTGGCGGGCTTGCTGGATCAGATCGACCCGAGCTTGAAGCGACTCTCGGCTGCTCTCCAGGACGCGCAGGCTGCTGCCGCCCGCAAAGCCGACCGCCGGAAAACCGAAGATCATCAGGACCATCATCGCATTGAAACGCATTGGAAATCTTGCAGCGTCTCGACGATGAAAGGGAAGAATCGATTTGTCCATAAGTCCTGCCGAACGAAGCGAACCGTTACTGATTGATCGGCATCGTGGCGCGAGACCTGAACTGGGACAAAGAGTGTCGGTTTGCAACGGTCGTTCGCTCTGCGGACATCAAGCCTGATGAGAGAGATGGAGTGATAAACCGTGCCTTGCCGGCCGCTTAAAACTGGCGGTAGCAGTGGGGAACCACCAGAACGGGGATTTCGCATTCATCCATCACGTTGGCACTGAGCCAGTTTTCGACCACCGTTCCGCTGCTGGCACCCATCAAGATAAGATCTGCGTCGATCTCTTTGGCCGCCGCGATGATGGTGTGGACCAGGTTTCCGGTCGCCACCTTGGACGTGACCGATACCCCGGTGTCATGAGCCGCTTCGAGAAACACCGCGCAGCAATCCCTTCCGTTGGCCTTCGATTCGTCCTGCTTCAGGATGTGTAGCACGGTCAGTTCGGCGTCGAGTTGCCGTGCGACAAGAATCACGTAATCAGCGATTTCGACGGCCGCTTCTTCGCCAGCGGTCGGCACTAAGATCTTCATTTCAATCCTTCTCTCTTGAGGGTTCAGGCGGACTCCATCCCGAATCGCCCATCATCCACTGGGCTTACATCAATCATACCGAGTTACGTGGCACCGCTGCGCTGGACCGGCAAAGTCCGTCGGCGTGGAATGGCACGGGAAATGCAGTGGAGAGGTGTGTCATTAGTTTTTTGGAGCGACTGGAATGAATGGTTCTTGGCATTTAGGACGGCTTGCTGGCATTGACGTGCGGATTCACTGGACGTTTTTGCTGCTGCCGATATGGATTTACTACTCAAGCCTGGCGGCGGGCAGCGGCGCGGTCGCTGCCACCGTGGCAGTGTTGCTGGTTTTCGCGATCTTCGGCTGCGTGGTGTTGCATGAACTGGGGCACTCCCTGACCGCCCGCCGGTTCGGGATTCCCACCCGTGATATCACCCTGCTTCCGATCGGGGGTGTCGCCAGTTTGCAACGGATCCCGCGCAGCCCCTGGCAAGAGTTGGCGATTGCAATCGCTGGGCCGGCCGTGAACGTGGTGATCGCGACGGCGTTGTTCGCGTTGCTGCCCCTACTGGCCGCGACGTCGATCTTCGCCGACGGTGTGTTGGCGTTTCTCGGTCAGCTGGCGTGGGTCAACGTGGCACTGGTGGTCTTCAACATGCTGCCGGCGTTCCCGATGGACGGCGGTCGAGTCTTACGAGCACTGTTGGCGATGGGCATGCCCTATCGCAACGCGACACGCCTCGCCGCCAGCGTAGGCCAAGTGGTGGCCGTCTTGTTCGCGTTGTTCGGGCTGCTGTCGGCGAACCTGATGCTGGTCATCCTGGCCGGATTCGTGTTCTTGGCCGGTCGCGGCGAAGCCATGATGGTGGAGCGCGAGGCGGAATGGGAACGACGCGGCTGGCGACCGATCGACTCGACGGGCGAGCAACCGCTTCCGCTGGAGCAGGTGTCCCTCCAGCCGGCAAGTCCCCAGTCGGCAGCCGCCGAGCAGTCATTGCCGGTGGTCAACGCACAATGGGATGCCCGTAATGTTCTGGGCTGGTTGTCTAGCCAGTCGGTTGACGAGTTCTTGGTGTCCAGTCACGGCGTGGTGGTGGCGGTTGTCCGCAAGTGCGACTTGCTCAAAGCCGTCGCGGCAGGGATGGGGTCGTTCACCTTGGAACGACTTTTATCCGGTCGGTTCCTGCCGTTTCGAAACCTTCGCTCACCCTCGATGTAGTCTCCAAGGGCTACATTTCGGTAGCGAACTGGCGTGACGCGGCCGCATCTGCAATCATTGACGCAGCAGAATCGTGCACCCCGTCGTCGATGCGGCGTCGAAAACGTAACGCCTTCCCAGCCGATGAGAATCAGTCGTGACCGCCGAGTCCAACGAATACGTGACGACCGAATGCCCCAACGGACATCGGGTCCGCGGCGACCTGGGATGGCTGCACCGCGAAGTCCGCTGCCCGCATTGCCAAGCGACCTTTCGATTTGACCGCCCCGAATCGACCGCGGCCGTTGTCACACAAGTCAGCGGCTCACCACCGGTCGAGGCACGGTCGCTCAGCGATACCGGTGTGATGCGAATCATCGACAGTTTCGGCAAACCCGTCGTGCCGGAAGACGACGGGCGGACTCGTCACTGCAGCAATTGTGGCGCGGTCTATCCGAGCAGCATTTCGGTTTGCTTCAACTGCAACATCGAACTCGATCCACCGGAAGACGAAGCGGAGGGGCGTCCAGCATCCCCGATGCAGACGTCCGGACAGGCCGGAAGCCGCGCGAGCGTCGAATTCCAGCCCGTCGATGAGTCGCCGTTCCAGGACGTCACGATCGGTGCCGTGATGCGGCCTCGCAAGGCGATGATCGAACTCAAGGCTTCCAATTCGATGATGGAGACCTTGGACCGCATTCGTCAATCCCCGCATTCCTGCTATCCCGTCGCGGAAGATTCCGGCAACGGTTTGATCGGCTGGGTGGGCATTGAGCAGATTCTATCGGCCGAATCGGATGCGTTTGATCTGAGACTGCTCGCCAACCCGCTGGCGGTGATGCATCGATCACGACCGGTCAGCGATCTTCTGCCAGTCCTGCAACGAACCAAGTGCTCCTTTGTCCTGGTCAGCGACGAAACCGACACGGTGGTCGGAATGGTGACGGCCAAAGACGTGTTACTCAGCCTGTTGAAATAGATCACACGCGAGTCAGCTTGGTGACGCGTCCGGTGGCGACCCATTCGGCGACGTGGATGTTTCCTTCCAAATCAAAACAGGCGTCGTGCGGGTGGATGAACTTGCCGTCCTGCCAGCGTGACTCGTCGGAGCGAACCGATCGCTTTTTGTCTGCCAAAATCCGCTCACGGTCGTCACCGAGCGTTGCCACTGGTTTGTAATTCAAATCCAACAGCGAAACCCGGGCGACGAGTTCCGGGACCAGCATCAGGTCCCCGTGCGTGTCGACATTCGCCGGCAATCCAAAACCCTCGACGGTCTGTTTGTAGCGGTGGTTCATGTCGAACAACTGCAACGTGTGGTTGGCTCGGTCGGCCACCACGATTCGTGATTCGATGCCGTCGCGGTCATCGACCCAGATGCCGTGGGGAAGGTTGAAGGTGCCTTCGCCCTTGCCGGCGCCACCGAAGTGGCCTTTCCAATTCCCATCGGCGTCGTAGTGGTGGATGCAGTATGCGCCGTATCCGTCGGCCAACAGGAAATCGCCGTCGGGCAAGAAAGCAAAGTTGGTCGGCATGAATCGGTCGCGACCCCAGATCTTTTTCGGGTCACTGGCTTCACCGTCGGCGTAGCGGTCCGATTTCATCGGTGCATACTTTTGCCAAACCACTTCACCATCGAGCGTCAGCTTTGCGATCGTCTTGAGGTGTTGGTATCCGCTGACGTACAAGAACGGTGTGCCGTCTTCGACGCGGATGTCCAGCCCGTGGCCGCCACCCTGAAACTGCTGGCCAAATGCTTTGACGAATCGCCCCTCTTCGTCGAACACAAAGATCGAGGGGTGATCGGATTTTTGGGCGTCGCCTTCGTGGATCACGTACAGGCGATTGTCGCCGTCCATCGTGACGTTGTGCGTGATTTGCCAATGGTACTTGTCCGGCAACTGCGGCCAGTGGTGTTGGCATCGAAATTGGAACTCACCGCTGCCGACGACGTCTTGAGCGTCAGTTCGTTTGGACGTGATGATCGCAGGGGCGGCGACCGCCGCGGCAGTGGCGGCGAGGAACGTTCTTCGGGTGTGTGGCGTGGGCATGAACGGTCCGGTGTGGGAGGAAGGTTCGGGGGACGAAAGCACCCAGTCTAACTCAGCGACGAGCGGCGTAGGGCATGCTGTGCATGCCACTCCCCTAATTCCCGCCTCCCAGCGGCGTAGGGCATGCTGTGCATGCCACTCGCCTAATTCCCGCCTCCCAGTTCGGGCAGAATCAAGCGTTTGTCGGCATGTTCGGCGATAAACATCTCGATCGAACGCGCCTGTTCGTTGATCGCCTCTTCGGCAGCCTGTTGGACTCTTGCGTCCGCCCGGTTGGTGAACAACTTTGGCACGTCAACGCGGACTTTCATTTCGACGGTTACCTGGACCTCGGTGCGATCGTCACTCGGCCGTGCCTGGAGTGTTGTCTCGTAGCTTTCCAGATTGCCTGCCGCAGCAATCGACTTCGTCACCACATTCATCGAATCGGTTTCAATCGTGGCCTGTTGCCGCAGCGCCAGTTCGTCCGCGTCGATCGCCGGATCGTCCAGTCGCACCCTGATCTGTCTGATTGCGTCGAGGTTCATTTTTGATTTGCCTCGAATCGCGTTGAGCAATGGTCGATCGTCGGCACTGGCGTCCACTTGCACGTCCCGAATTCGGACGTCAATCAATTCCATACCCGACCGTTCGACGATCGCCGCCGTCGCATTCTTTCTCACCATGATCTGGCGAAATTTGTCGTAGTCGCATGGCACGACGAAGCGGGTCTGATGCGCGCCGATTGCGAGGTGACTGACCGGTCGCAGTGACCAGGCTGCGGTCGCGATGACGGCGACGACCAGCAACACAATCGCGAGGGTGATTCCCACACGGGACGTCGTCCAGGTTTTTCGATTCATGAGTGCTCCAGCGGTGGAAGTCGATATTGTAGGCATTGACTCCCAGTCCCTGCCAACCCACATCGCAACGGCGGCCACGCGAAAAGGTTGTGGCTGCGACGCGACACTTTCCGTTTCGGAAACTGGGGCCGGCTTCGGATTCGTAAACAACCCCCGTCCCCTTTGCGCGTTGGCCTCGCGTATAAAACCCCTTTCCCCTTTTTGCGCTCGCTGCGATGCAGAGAGCTTGGGCGGCTAAAGCCTGGACACCAACACGCATCCGCATCAACTTTTCGTTCAGGCGATGACGTCGTGCAGCGTGTTGCCGCCGATGATCAGGGGGCGGTTGTTGCGGTCGTAGATTTCGGTTGCCGGATCGATGCCGAGAAGTTGGTAGATGGTGGCGGCCAGGTCTTCGGGTTTGACCGGATGCTCGGCGGGCCGGCTGGCGTGTTCGTCGGATTTGCCGTAGACGTAGCCTTTCTTGACGCCGCCGCCGGCCAACAGTGCCGTGTAACACTGCGGCCAGTGATCGCGGCTGAGGTTCTTGTTGATCTGCGGTGTGCGGCCGAATTCGCCCATCCAGACGACCAGCGTTTCATCGAGCAGTCCGCGTTCTTCTAAGTCGTCCAATAGCGCCGGTAGTGTTTGGTCGGTGATCGGCAGCTGGTACTTGTTGACGATCTCGTACATGCGTGTGTTGTCGAATCCGTGCGTGTCCCAGCCGCCGTCGTTGACGCGGCGTCCGCCGATGCTGGCCGAGAAATAGACGGTCACGAATTTCACACCCGATTCGACCAGTCGACGCGCCATCAAACAGCTTTGGCCGTACGTCGTCCTGCCATAACGGTCTCGCACGGATTCTTTCTCAGCCGACAGATCGAACGCCTTGCGGACGCGGTCGGACGTCAGCATCGAAATCGCCCGTTCGTAGTAATCGTCGAACCCGCGAGCCTGGTCCGAATAGTCGAGCAACCTGGTCTGGGCGTCGACCAGTTTTTGCATCTCGCGGCGGCGGTGAAGCCGGTCGACCGAAAGCCCCCGCGGCAGACTCAGCTCGGGCAATTTGAAGTCCCGGTCATTGGGGTCTTCCAAGAACAACAATGGGTCGTGGCGTTTGCCGAGAAAGCTGGCATGCTGGGCCGGAACGATCGAGCCATCGCGGATCACATGCGGATAGGCCACCGAGGTCGGCATGCCGTTTTGGTTGGGGCTGAGATGGTCGACGACGCTACCGTAGGCGGGATACAGATCCAGCGAATCACGCAAACGTTGGTCGTCACTGGGTGGTTCGTGGCCGCTGAGCGCGTAGTACCCCGCCGACGCATGATTTTTCATCGTGTGTGTCATCGTGCGAATTAGCGTCGCATGGTGCATCCGTTTGGCCGTCTCGGGCAACAGTTCGCAGACCTGAATCCCATCGGCGCTGGACGAGATCGGGCGATAGGGGCTGCGCACCGATTCGGGCGCGTCGGGTTTCATGTCAAAGGTGTCGAGCTGGCTGGGCCCGCCCCACTGAAACAAGAAAATCACCGATTTGGCTCTCGGTTTGATCGACGTGGCACGCTCGGCCGCACGCATCAGGTTCGGCAGGGTCAGCCCCAGCATGCCCGCGCCGCCGACACGCAAAACCGAACGTCGATCCATTGGAGGAATTCTCATGGTGATAGATGATTCTATTTGCGGAACAAAAATTCTTTGGCGTTCAACAACGCCCACGCGATGTCTTGTAAGGCGTCGGCCCGTTTGTTGCCCGACGGATTGGTCACCACGGCGTTGAGCAGGTCCTGCCAAGACGTTGCCGGATTGTGATTGGGGCCATGGATCAATTGCAGCGCTGCGGTTTGCTCGGCCTCGGTCGGCGGGCGTGACAGAGCCGTCCAATAGAGTTCCTCGACCACCTCGGCGTCGGATCGTTTGGATAGCGCCAAACGGGCGATTCGATTGGTCGGCGATGCGAGACGATCATTCAGTCCATCACCGACCAACACGAACACTTGCTTGAGCGTCGTTTCGTTGGAGCGTTCGCAATCGCAGGCAAGAATCCGATCCGGTTTGCCGAAGGTTTTCAAGAAACGGTCCCCGGCTTCGGGAGCGCTTTTGCGGGCCTGCTTGCTGCGTACGCCGGGAATCTGTACGGCTCGGATGCCCGTGGGATAGCCGAGGAAGCGAGCCGGGGAGTCGAGGACGTCGCTTTGCATGTCCAGGATCACTTCGGCCGGCAACCGCCGCACGTAGGCTCGCGAGTAACAGGTGCTGTCGTTGACGTTGGTTGCGTTCGGTTCGGCGGAAAGCTGATACGTTCTCGATTTCATGATCGTGCCGACCAGGCTGCGGATGTCAAAGCCGCTGTCGGCAAAGTGCGATGCGAGCCAGTCCATCAGCGGAGGGTTGCTGGGCGGATTGGTCAAGCGAAAATCATCGATCGGATCGACCAGGCCCAACCCCATCAACTGGTACCAGATGAAGTTCGTCTGGGATTGGACAAACAGCCTGTTGTCCGGGGCCGTCAGCCAATCCGCCAGCGCGGCCAGACGGTCCTTCATTGCTTGGTCGTCGAGTCGGTTGCCGCCGAGAAATTTTGGTGACGCGACACGGTCGGTGGTCGGATTGCGGACTTCATCCATCTTGGCGACCAACACGGTTTGATCACCGGCAAATTCATTCTTGTCCAGTTTGTCTTGCCGTTTGTTCTCGCCGATTTCGTAACCGATTTGCGAAAACAGCGACGACCATTGGTAATAATCATCTTGCGTCCAGCGATCGAACGGATGGTTGTGGCACTTGGCGCACTGCAACCGGGTCCCGAGGAAAAGACGTGCGGTGGTTTCGCCCCGTGTCGATGGGTCGCGGTTGGCACGGTAATAGTTGGCCGCCGGTTGCTCGAACGTGCTGCCCGTTCCCGTGACCAAATCGCGGACGAACTGATCCAAGGGACGGCCCGATGCGATGCTGTCTCGGATCCAACCGTGAAAGACTTCCACGCCTTCGGTGTCCAATACCTTTTCTTCGGTTCGCAGGACGTCGGCCCACTTCAACGCCCAATAATCCGCGAACTCGGGCAGGGCGATCAATCGGTCGATCAATCGGTCGCGTTTGTCGGAGGCCGGATCGGACACAAATGCTTTGGCTTCGTCGGCCGTCGGGATTCTTCCGATCGCATCTAAATAAGCGCGGCGAACAAACACGGTGTCTTCGCACAGGGGCGAAGGATTGATCCGTAAGCGTTTCAGTTTTGCAAAAACATGTCGATCGATTTCGTTGAACGGCTGGGAATCGCTCCAGACGAAATCGGGCCGTGATTCGATGAAGGCGATCGGTACGGGACGTTGTTCTTGCAGGTAGCGAACGATCAGGGTGGTTTCGCCGAACTTGTCGCGAGTGACAACGCCGTCGGCATCGACCGTCGCGTTCAAATTGGACAGTTCGTAACAGGCCGTATCGGTGACGTCACGCGATGTACCGTCGGAAAACGTTGCGGTGACATGGACCGAAAGGGCTCGATCTGGATCGGCGACGATCGCTTGCGTCGGTTGCACCTCCAGTCCGATCAATCGCGGCGCTTCGGCGGACGGCCCCGGCGCACCATGACGCAACCAATGTGTGAGCAGCTGATACGAGGGCGAGTCGGTGGAAAAGCGAGTGCCGCCCCCATGTGCAACACCGCCGGATGCTTTCCGCAGAAACAGACTCAACTCCGGCGCGGCGACGTTGATGCGGCGTCCCTTGGCGGCACGAACCAACATCTCGTAGTCGTACTGAGGGTCTTGACCACGCAGAGACAACTTCAATCCGCCCTTGCCGTTCAAGTTGCCGTGACAGGTCCCCAGGTTGCACCCGGCCTTGGACAGCACCGGCATGACGTCGGTCGTGAATTCCAGGGCTGGGGCCGCAGGCGGGGACGCGGCGGCGGGTGACGTTTGGTCGGCACGAAGAGGTCGGGCGAAGAGGATGCAGACTGTCGCGACGAGCAGCGGCAAGGCAAACGTGCGGAACATATCGATTTCAGCAGGAGGCAGGTCGCAGGTCGGCGTGGTCGATCACGTTTGGGACGGTGATCCAGGCATCAGCGGACGTGGAACTGCGGAGGTGGGGTGCAATCGCGGGGTATTCACTATAGCAAATGAGCGAGCGGCGGGGGGGGAAGCCGTCCGGTGTTTCAGGGTGTTTTTGAAACGCGACCGGACGGCTCGCGCCGTTCCGCTAACACTTCGATTGATCGTTAGCGGTAGGGCGCGAGCCCTCCGGTGTTTCTTCGATTGATTGTTAGCGGTAGGGCGCGAGCCCTCCGGTGTTTCAGGGTACGAAACGCGGGAACAAACGCGAAACGTGAGCTGCGGGCGTGACATCCTCGCGGCGGATGTTCCCCGATAGTGAGAGGCGTCGTTCCCCGCCCGCCTCCTCGTCTCTTTTCCTCCTCAGTGTGAGCGCAATTCCCATGAGCCTTTTCCATTCAGCTTCCGATTCTTTCCGCCGACTTCAAATCCGAGTCCTAGAACGTCTGGTCCGGCGAGACGCGTCCGTCCCGAGCGGTCGACGGAAACGTCGCCCCCTGCGGGGGGAAACGCTGGAAAGACGTCGCTTACTTGCGGCGGACTTCGACGCTTTTCGACACAACGTTTTCGATGCCGAAGACGTCAACGACGATGGCGAAGTCTCCGCCGTCGATGCGCTGATCATTCTCAATTCGATGAACCGCAACGGCGGCGACGGTGCCCTGCAATTCACGGACGTCAACAACGATGGACGCCGAAGTGTGCTCGACGCATTGAGGGTCATCAATCGACTCGGACGAGAGCGCAACGGGACCGTGGACGATTCCTCACGCGGCGATCGAAACGACGCAGCCACGAGCGTGATTCCCGAATTGCCCGACGAAGTTCGCTCGATCGACGGCACCGGAAACAACCTCGACAACCCCGAACTCGGAAGCACCGGGGAAGCGTTGCTGCGGATCGCTGAGGCGGACTATGAAGACGGCATCTCCACGCCCGCCGGGGCCGACCGGCCGAGCGCCCGTGAGATCAGCAACACCCTGTCGGATGTCGAAGGCGACGGGACCAAGAATGAACGCGGGTTGTCCGCATTCCTGTACGTTTGGGGGCAGTTCATCGATCACGACATCGACTTGACAGAAACGCAAACCGATGGCGAACTGTTTGCCATCGAGGTTCCGGCCGGTGATCCGCTGTTTGATCCAACGGGCAGTGGCGAAGTGATCATTCCGTTGACGAGATCGGAATTTGACCCGGAGACCGAAACCTCGGTCGACAACCCACGTCAACAGGTCAGTTCGATCACCGCCTTCATCGACGGCTCGCAAGTTTACGGTAGCGATCAGGAGACCGCCGATCGACTGCGGACCTTTGAAGGAGGAATGCTGGTGATTGAAGACGACGGATTGCTGCCGATCGGTGAAGACGGCGGCGTGATCGCCGGTGACGTTCGCGCCAGTGAGAACATCTCGCTGACCGCGATCCAGACGCTGTTCGTTCGCGAGCACAATCGTTTGGCCGAGGAGATCGCTGCGACCGATGATTCGCTGACCGACGAAGAGATTTACCAGCGCGCCCGTGCGATCGTGATCGCTGAAATTCAATCGATCACTTACAACGAATTCATGCCGGCTTTGCTCGGGAACAACGCTCTGACACCTTACGAAGGCTACGATTCGTCGGTGGACCCGACGATCGCGACTGAATTCTCCACCGCGGCGTTTCGGTTCGGACACAGCACGTTGAACGACGACATCGAGTTCTTTGACAACGATGGTCGCGAGGTTCACGACGCGGTCGAACTGAAAGACGCATTCTTCAACCCCACGCTGCTGGAAGAAACAGGCATCGACGCGATCCTCAAGTACGACGCTTCCTCGCAATCGCAAGAAATCGATTTAGAAGTCGTCGATAGCTTGAGAAACTTTCTGTTCGGGGCACCCGGCGCCGGCGGCTTCGACTTGGTGGCGTTGAACATCCAACGCGGCCGCGATCACGGACTGAATGACTACAACACGACGCGACAGGCGTACGGGCTGGACGCTGTTGAATCGTTTGGCGACATCACCAGCGATGTGGAGCTGCGGGAAAAACTGGAATCGTTGTACGGTGATGTCGACAACATCGACCTGTGGGTCGGGCTGATGGCCGAAGATCACGTGCGTGGAGCGTCTGTCGGTGAGCTGACGTCCACCATCATCGCCGATCAATTCCAACGTTTGCGCGACGGTGACCGGTTCTACTATGAAAACGTCTTCGATGGGCAGGAGCTGCGTGCGATTGAACAGACCTCGCTCGCCGATGTGATCGAGCGGAATACAACGGTCGAGGGGCTGCAGGAAAACGTGTTCTTCATGCTCGCCGAAGTTCGCGGCCGAGTCACCGTCGACACCACCGCGGGCGACCGTTTGTCTCGTTCTTCCCAACGAGGCGGGGCCGTCGATCGGGGACGCTCGGCTGCCGTCGAAGGGGCGGCGGTGGAGCTACTCAACGACAGCGGCGAAGTGATCGACACCACGGTGACCGACAGTCGTGGCAATTATCGTTTCCGATCCTTTGAAGAAACCGGCGACTACCAAGTCCGCTTGACCGACAGCGGTGAAGTGGTGGACGTGTTGATTTCCAACGGAAGCACGCGGCTGAAAGGGATCGATTTCGAGTTGTTGGTGTGATGCGGCTGCGGTCGCGGGTGGGCGTGGTAGGTCAGGCGTGCCGACGGCCCATTGGCATGCACAGCATTGCCCTACGGGTTCATTGGCATGCACAGCATGCCCTACGCAGCTCGATCGACAGGCCGCTTGCCCCCGTTCCGCCAACAAACGGCGCCGCTACGACTGCGATTCTTCGGGCCGGTTGATCACGAAGGGAGACAGTTTCGGCGCCAGCGGGGCTCGCTGGCCGGGCTTGGTGCGGTGAATCGAGCGGATTTCACCTCGCGTTTCGCACGCGGAAGATTTTGCTTGGCGTTCGGCCGATCTTTGGCGGCGATCGATACGTGCTTCAGACTTATAATAACTGTTCAAAGGTTCATCTTCGATCCTGGGGGCGAACCGGATGCACACGAGCACGACGCCCGTACAGATGACTGAAACGATCAGCCAGATGATTAAAAGATTCATATCCGCACCGCCCACAGTTGGTACGCCGAACTTGCCCGCTCTCTGCCCCTTCTACGTCAGAACAGAACCATGTGTTCCGATGAAAGACTGACGTAGGGAGAACAACAGTTCTGGCTGGAACATGGTCTTTCCGTTGAATCGGCTCGATCGGGTGAATCGTTCGAGCAAATTTTGCAACTACAGACTTGTGCTGCTCTTGAGTACCGGCACGAGCAGTGCAAGCACAACAGCCAGAACCAAAAACGCCATGACCAGCAACATCATTGGTTCAAGTAATCTTACAAAGAGGTCGAGTCTGCGGAAAGTTCGCTTCTCCAGTGAGTCGGCGATTTCCGGAAGAACTTTCTCAAGAGAGTTGCTTTCTTCCCCCACGCTGATCATTTCCACGACCGATGGCGGAAAATAGCCCGAGGCCCGCAACGGTGTGGCCAGTGACTCACCGCCGCGAATGTTTTCGGTCGCATCGGCGATCGATTGGCTGAGCAAACGATTGGCGGCGGCCGAACGACTGATTTCAAGCGACTTCAGGATCGGCACACCGTTTCCCAACAGGGTGCCCAGGACGCGGCAGAATCGCGCGACAGCCAGATTCATCAGGATGTTTCCGAGCACCGGAATTCGCAGCTTGAGCTTGTCCATCATCTGCTTGCCGGCTTCGGTTGCCAGTTGAACTTTGATCACCACGATCAAGGCGATGACCAAGAGGATGAGCACCCAGCCGTAGTGTTGCAGCACCGTGCTGAAGCTGAGCAGGGACTCCGTGTACCAGGGCATTTCGTCTTTTTGACGCAAGCGATCAAACATCGCATCAAACTTGGGGACGAAGAACACCAGCAGGCCGCTGATGACGAGGGAGCCGACGGAAAACAGGAACACGGGATAGGCCAGGGCGCTGATGGTTCGGCCTTTCAAATCCTCCTGCAATTCGGTGAACGTGCTGACACGTTCCAGGGCGTCTTCTAAAAAGCCGCCTTCGGTCCCAGCGCGGACCATGTTGATCGCCATGTCCGAGAACACGTTGGGAAACCGTGCCATCGCGTTGCCGATCGGTTCGCCGTCTTCGACTCGAGCCTTGATCTCTTTGACGATATCGCCCAAGACCCGGTCTGTCGCTTGTTCGCCAAGGACGGTCAGCGAACGCATCATCGGCACGCCGCTGCGGAGCAGCGAGGCCAGCTGGCCGTAAAAGGTGGCCATCGTCTGGCCTTTGACCCGTTTTCGCTGACCAAACAGGGAACGGCCGGACGTGTTTTGGGCGGCGGCGACCTTGGACGGAAAGAGTGACTTTTCGCTCAGCAGCAAGGCGACTTCGCGTTCATTGGCGGCTTCGATCGAGCCGCTCACGGTCTTGCCCGCCATGTCGCGGGCGGTGTAGGCAAACGTCGGCATGATTCTACAGAGCCTCGCCCTTGGAAACTCGTAGCACTTCGTCGATGCTCGTCATGCCCGCGATCACTTTGTCCCAAGCGTCCATCCGCAGGGTCCGCATGCCGGCATCCACGGCCGCTTTGCGGATGACCCAACTGCTGGCCCGATCCTGGGCAAGTTGGCGGATTTCGTCATTGGTGACCAACAGTTCGTAAATACCCATTCGGCCGGAATAGCCCAGGTTGCGGCATTCTCGGCAACCCACCGGGCGATACCAGGTGAATTCGCCGCCGCGATCCCAGGGGAAATCCTGGGGGACTTCGTCGGGCGACGGCTTGTAGGCTTCTTTGCACAGCGGGCAGAGTCGACGGAGCAGTCGCTGCGCCATGACGCCTTCGACGGTCCCCGCGACCAGGAACGGTTCGACGCCCATGTCGCCCAACCGGGTGAAGGCCCCCGAAGCGTCATTGGTGTGCAAGGTGCTGAAGACCAGGTGGCCGGTCAACGACGCTTGGATGGCGTTTTCGGCCGTCTCCAGGTCACGAATTTCCCCCACCAGGACGATGTCGGGGTCGTGCCGCAAGATGCTTCGCAGCGACGCGGCAAAGGTGAACCCGATTTTCGAGTGGACCTGGATTTGGTTGATGCCGTCGAGTTGGTATTCGACCGGGTCTTCGGTGGTGATGATCTTGGTTTCTTCGCTGCGGATCTGCAGCAAACTGCTGTAGAGCGTCGTGGTTTTACCGCTACCGGTCGGCCCGGTGACCAAGATGATCCCGTGCGGCAACTCGATCAGCTTGCTGTAGGTCTGGTAGATCTCATCGGACATCCCCAGTTTTCCCAGATCGAAGACCATGGAGGACTTGTCCAGCACCCGCATCACCAAGCCTTCGCCGTGGATCATCGGGATCACACTCAATCGAATGTCGACTTCGCGACCGTGAACCCTCAGCTTGATGCGTCCGTCTTGGGGTAGCCGTTTTTCGGCGATGTTGAGCCGCGCCATGATCTTCAAGCGGCTGATGATGGCGGCTTGGAAACGGTTGATTTCCGGCGGCGTGGGTTGGCGGTGCAGAATCCCGTCGATTCGATAGCGGACCATCAAACCGTCGGATTGGGTCTCGATGTGGATGTCGCTGGCACGCGTCTCGATGGCTTCGAGCAGGATTTCGTTGACCAGCCGGACGACCGAAGCTTCCTGAGCCATCTCGCTCAGTTCGCTGCCGTCGGTTTCCAACTCTTCGAGCAACTCGACGTCTTCGTCATCCGAGACGGCCGCCATCAGGTCTTCGACGGTCTCGCTACCGACACCGAGATGTCGCTTCATCAGCCGTGCGATCTCGCCGCGCTGGGCGACGATCGGAATGATGTTCTTGCCCGTCGCCGCGCTGGCTTCATCGAGCGGGTAAAGGTCCAGCGGATCGGCGGTCGCCACGACAACCGATCCGTTTTGGAAGCGGATCGGAAACAGCGACTGGCGATAGATCAATCGTTGTGGGAATCCTTCCAAGGCGGCCAAGTCGATTTCGGTGTCGCGTAAATCGACGAACTCCAAGCCGACTTCTTCGGCGAGCGCTTCGAGCGCTTCACGTTCGCCGACGAATCCCTTTTCGACGGCGGCTTGAATGATATCGGACGCATTGCTGCCGTGGGTGTCTGCCAGCTGTGCGTCGCTGAGCAGTCCGCGTCGTCGAAGGATTTCGCCTGCACGCATGATCATGGAATCGGTTCCGGTGTTCTTCCAAAGAGTGATGCTTGGATTGTACTGTGTTGCGGGGGAGAACGTCGGCGCGGCCGGGGAGTTTGCATCGTGGTCGATCCCCGGTGGCGCGTTGAAGACGTCTTCCTGGACGGGATGATTAACGTCCGCCGCCGGGACGACCGCCGCCACCACCGGGTGCACCGCCGCGTCCGCCGCCCCCGAAGGGTGAGCCTCCGCTGCTGCGGCCGCCGAATCCGCCGGGGCGTCCGCCGCCGAAGGGGCTGCCGCCACCACCGCCACCGAACCGCGATCGAAACGCTTCGATCCGTTGCCGCATCGCCTCAGCCGCTTCGGTGCTGCTGGAGCTATCGCCTCCGGTCCGCGCCCCCGGGGTACTGGAGGAAGAAGAGGACCCGCTGTCTTTGGTTTCGACTTTGGCGCTCAGGATGGCTTCCAACGCTTGCACGATGGTGTTTCCGTTAAGTGTACCGGGCAGCGTGTAAACGACGGTCTCGTCTTCATTGACGCGGCCGCCTTGATCGAGCGCTTCGACCAGCATTTGAATCTCTTCAAAATCCTTGGTCGTGGCCGTGACCACCAGCGAGTTGCTTTGCGTGTCGACGGCAACGGTGATCTTGGAGCGTTCGCTTTTCGGCGTCTCGGCACCGCCGCCGCGGCCGCCTCGACCGCCGCGCAAGGCGTTGATGAAATCTTCCGGCGAGGGTTGCCCGCCACGACCTCCGCCTCCGCCGCCGCTATTGCGTCCCTGATCGGCACCGGCGACCCGATCGGCGTAGATCTCCTTGACCACCTTGGCGACTTCTGCCGCACTTTGATACAGCACGGGGATCATCCGCGGCGTCGCGGTCAGCTCGATGTTTTCGGGACTTTCCTCGATGTCGATTTTTTCAAGCACCATTTCGATGACTTGCAAGTCCAGCTCGTTGGCTTGGATGAACAGCGCGTTGAGTCGTAGATCGGGAACGATGTTGACCGAACCGGTGGAGGTCAGAATGGACTTGGCCGAAGAGGTCTCGCCACCGCCACCGCCGGCCAATCCCATCAATCCACCCAGCATGCCGCCGCCGAGTCCGCCGGTGATCGAGTCGGTCAGGCTGCCCGCCGAGTCGCCGCCACCGAGAATGCTGGCAATCATTTCGGCAGCGATATCGGCCTGGATGTACTTCAACCAGTAGATCGTCGGCAGGTCACTGGAGGTTCCCATCGGGCCGATCAGCTGTGACAGCAGTTCTTCCAATTCGTCCAACGCTTCGGTGTCATCCGAAGCGATCCGAATGCCGTTGGGCGTCAGTTCGATCATGATGTCCGGACTGGGCGATTTGGCGACTTCGGTGGTGACGGGTTCGGGTTGGACGTTGACGGGTTGGTTGTCCGCCGGGCTGGATGCCGCTGAGTTAGATGCCGCTGAGTTAGATGCCGCTGAGTTAGATGCCGCTGAGTTAGATGCCGCTGGGGCTTGGGTGAGGTAGTAGAACCGTTGCGAATCGAAGCGGGAGGCGTCGAGATTGCTGGCAGGGTTCGACGTCGATTGCGGCGGCGAGGTCGAGCTGGAAGGAGCCCGCTGGATCTTGCGATCGCGGATGCCGTTGGATTCACCGGCCCCGGACGGAGACACAACACGGATCGGATTATCGCGTCCGGTCATTCGCCAGTACAGTTGCAGCTGTCGCAACGCGTCTTCGGCTTGGCGTCCGTTGAGCGGTAACAGTCGGACTTTCCCGCTGAGCAACCCTTCGCTGGTGGTGCCGTCGAGTTGGTCGAGCAGCCGTCGGATCTGTTCGATTTCGTCTTGCGAGCCGCGAACCCACAATTTCCCGGTCGCCGGATCGCCGTCAACGATCGGACCGCTGGTGTTTTCTT
This sequence comes from Stieleria sedimenti, assembly GCF_025060895.1. Classification (GTDB taxonomy): domain Bacteria; phylum Planctomycetota; class Planctomycetia; order Pirellulales; family Pirellulaceae; genus Stieleria; species Stieleria sedimenti. The sequence continues at coordinate 46,842 of NZ_JANZKV010000049.1, forward strand.
CGGTCACGCCGAAGTACTTGTTGATGGTCAGCAAGGCTTGGGCGGGGTCGATGCGTTTGAGCTGAAAGACTTCGAAGTCTTCACCGCTGCCTTCCATCTTGGCAATCACTTCGGTGATCTGCTTGTGGGTGTTGGGGGTTGCGAAGGCGATGATGGCGTTGGTGGCGGGATCGATGGCGACACGCGTGCCGGGTTCGTCTTGCAATAGCGTTTGCAGGACTTCGAACACGGTGGCGGGATCAGCGACACGAACGAAATGGGTTTGGAACAGGGGACGAGCCACTTCCGCCTCGGTCGCGTCACCGGAACCTTCCAGCGGTTGGTCGGCTTTGGCGATCAGGTTCTCCAGAATGCTGACCTTGGATCGCAACCCGGTGGCATAAATACGATCGCCATAGAGCCCGACGGAGATGCGAATGTCGTCGTTGGAGTTTTCGTCGGCTTCCAGGCCGAGCAAGGGGCGAGCGGTTTGCAGCAATTCCTCGGCGCTGCGGTGTTGCAGTTTGATCTCGTGCACTTCCTGGTCGGATTGTTTGATGACCTCGCGGATCGCGACCAGCTTCTCCGCCCGTTCGGTCACTTTGGCTTGGCGAGCGCTGTCGAGCACGATCACCCGCCCCCACGGACCGACCATCTGTGGCAATTGTGTTTTGGCTTCGTCGGGCGTCATGCTGCCGAGCGGAAAGATCGCGGTCACGATATCGCTTTTGCCGCGTGATTCCAGTTCGTCCAGCGGCACTAAATCGGCCAACTCGCTAATCAGTTTGTCGGCGTTTTCGACTTCCAGGTCGATCAAGAACAACATTCGACCGCGGCGGACCAAGGCGTAACCGCGATCGAGCAGCAATCGATTCAACAGATCCAAGGACTCGGCGACCGTGTACATCCGCGAGCGATCGATGAAGGAGATCGAGCCTTCGGGGTAGCGGTCGATCTGGAGCGACAAATCGCCTTCGGTCGCCATCCAATTCAGCACGTCGTTCCAGCTGGCACCGGTGAAATTGAAACGCAGCAAGGGTTGTTGGGGACGATCGAGTTCGTCCAACAAAATCCGTGCGGCTTCTTCCGGTGTCACGTCCTCGCCGCGGAGTGCCGGTGAAGATTGAGTCGTCGGGGGCTGGTCCGACGGCGAGGCGGGGACTTGGTCTTCGCTGTCCTCGGTGGCGTCGATCTCCTCAGTGGGGGCGCCGGCCGTTTCGGCTGCCGGGTCTCCCTCGGGCGTCTGTTCTTGTGCCGAAAGCGTCGAGATCGGCAGCATGGATGCCAACACGGCGGCGAAAAGGATCTGAAGAGACGACTTCGCCAGCCCGGACGACTGCCGCAGCGGCAGGCGGATGCTGGCGCCAAGCGGTGCGTTGCTATCGGTGCACGAGCTTTCGGTGCACGATGGGAGTTGGAAATGCATTATTGCAGCGGTTTTGTCAAAAGAAGTGGATGAGATTTCGACTCAATGGGCCTGCGGACCGGCTCATTCTAATTGCCCCCCATCAAATCGACTGGCACCAATCGCGCCAGTTTTTGGAAGCGGAGATCACTTCGCCGGCCCACTGATCTAACCTTCCGCGCGGGCCAGGGTTTCTCGACCGATCGCGGATTTCGGTTGATTCGTGCGGTTTTCATGCCAGTTGATCCCCGCGGAGGCCTGGTTTTCGCACTCTATGCCCCTCTGGGCGGGGCATGACGATGTCCGGAATTGACTTCGCGACGGACCCCGTGTTGCCGAACCGGTCGTAGGATCAGTCGCCGGTGGGCTTCTAAAAAATCTGAGCGAGGGGTGTTTTCGGTTCTACGAACGACACTTTCGGGTTGGTACGATACGCACTGACGCCGGCCGGCGATCAAACGCGATTCCGCCAGGGCACCAGGCCACCAGGCCACCAGGCCACCAGGGCACCAGGGCACCAGGGCACCAGGGCACCGACGCCGGCTTGCCGCAGGATTAACCACGAGCAGATCTACCGCTGTTCGCATCGAAGGGAACATGAAAGGAATGCTGCAAAAGCAACGAAAACTGATTCTAAACGACCAGCAACGCGATGCGATGCGCCGCGCCGGACGCGTCAATGCGAGCCTGATGGACTACATCCGACCGCACATCAAGGCCGGCATCACCACGGGCAGAATCGACGAGATGATCGCACAGTGGACGCTCGACAACGGGCATACCGCGGCAACGCTGGGGTATCAGAATTTCCCGAAAAGCTGCTGCACGAGCATCAATGAAGTGATCTGCCATGGCATCCCCGGCGACGAGGAGCTGACAGACGGCGACATCGTCAACATCGACGTGACCACCATCGTCGACGGCTGGCACGGGGACCAAAGCGAAACGTTTTTGATCGGAGAGGTCTCCGAGGAGCGCAAAGCGGTCACTCAATGCGCCTTTGACTGCATGCACCTGGCGATCGACGCGCTGACTCCCGGATGCACGGTTTCGAAAATCGGCGAGACGATCGTGCCCGAGGCGCATCGGCGTGGTTTTTCGGTCGTCCGCGAATACGTCGGGCACGGACTGGGGAAACAATTTCACCTGGATCCCTCGATCCCCCACTTCCCGAATCGGCAAAGCCGTATCGATCGACTGTTCCCCGGCATGTGTTTCACCGTCGAACCGATGATCAATGCCGGAACCCGCTACGCCCGCTGCGACAAGGTGGATGGATGGACGGTGCGGACCAAAGACGGGCGCCCGTCGGCCCAATTCGAACACACGGTGATGATGACCGAGGACGGCCCCGAGATTCTGACCCAGTGCAATGACGGCCCCCGCAAAGGCCATCAATTTTAACGTCGACCGCTCGCCCCGCGACGACCTCTCCTGCTCCATCGGTTGATCCGACTCTCCAAGGCCCTCCACCATGAATCCGCTCCAAAGTCTCTCTGTCGGCCGTCTCTCTGTCGGCCGTCTCTCTGTCGGCCGTCGCGCCCTGTACCTGTTCCTGTGCGGCGTCGCGCTGATTTCGTTCGCCGCGGTCCGACCGGCCCACGCGCAGGACAAACCGCTCAAGGTCTTGCTGGTCGCCGGCGGGTGCTGCCATGACTATGCAACCCAAACCCAATTGCTGAAGCAAGGCATCGAGAAGCGGATCAATGCCGTGGTGACGATCGAATTTAATCCCAGCAAGACGACCGGCACCCGTTTTGAAGTCTACGAGTCGGAGGACTGGGCCGAAGACTACGACGTGATCCTGCACGACGAGTGCTCCGCGTCGGTCACCGAACGCCCCTACGTCGATCGTATTCTGGCTGCCCACCGGGCCGGCGTTCCGGCGGTCAACCTGCACTGCGCGATGCACAGTTACCGCTGGGGCGATTTCCGAAACCCGGTCGAAATCGGGGCCGAGAACGCCGGTTGGTACGAAATGATCGGCGTCCAATCGACCGGCCATGGTCCTCAATCCCCGATCGACGTCCACTACACTCAAGCGGATCATCCGGTAACCAAGGGGCTGAACAACTGGACGACGATCAACGAAGAGCTTTACAACAACGTCCGAGTGTTTGGGAACACCCAAGTGCTGGCGACCGGGGATCAAGTTCAATCGCCGCGAAAGAGGGATCTGAACCAGAACCCCAACGCCAAACCCAAAACGGCTCAGGCGGTCGTGGTTTGGACCAATCTGTACGGGCCCAAGCAAACCAAGATCTTTAGCACCACGCTCGGCCACAACAACGAAACCGTCGGCGACGATCGCTACCTGGACCTGGTCTCCCGCGGGATACTCTGGGCCACCGACAATCTGAAAGCGGACGCCAAGTAACGGGACAACACTGCTGTCGTAACGCTCGACAGCGCGTGCAGGAGCCGCCGGCCGGCGACGGCGGCTACATTTGCCCGCCGGTGACCACCAGATGCAGCACGGCAAACAGCCGGTCATCATCGGTCCAACTGCGATGCAATGCCAACCCTGCACGAGCGGCCAGCTTCGAAAAGCCGTCGATCGTGTATTTGTGCGAATACTCGGTGTGAATCAATTCGCCTGCATCGAGCTGAAACGAGTTCTCCGCGATGCGGATCGTTTGTCGTTTCAACGAGCGAATGTAGATTTCGATTCGGGACGCTTCCCCGTTGTAGAACGCGACGTGTTCGAACGCTTCCACGTCGATCTCGGCGTCCAGTTCGTCGCCAATCCGATGCAACAGGTTTAGATTAAATGCCGCCGTCACGCCGGCATCGTCGTTGTACGCGCGCTCCAAGGTCTCGACATCTTTGACCAGGTCGATCCCGATCAGCAGCCCGCCGCCATCGCCGCATCGCTCGGTGATCGATCGCAACAGTCGCTCCGCCTCGGCCGGTTCAAAATTTCCGATCGTCGATCCGGGAAAGTAAACGGCACAGTGCGTGGCGGGTTTGCGAGGGGTTGGAAGTGAAAACGGGCGGGTGAAATCGGCGGTCACCGGAATCACCTCCAGCTGCGGATAATCCGCCCGTAAACGTTCTGCCACACGTTGTAGATGCCGATGCGAAATATCGACCGGGACATAAGCGACCGGGTCGATCAGATGATCCAGCAAGATTCGGGTTTTGATGCTGCTGCCGCTACCATACTCAACCAACATCGCTCCCGAATCGATCTGGGCGCCCATCTCCGACGCGTACCGATCCATGATGGCTTGCTCGGTCCGAGTCAGGTAGTACTCGTCGAGTTCACAAATTTCGTCAAACAGGGCCGACCCGCGTTTGTCGTAAAAATACTTGCACGGCAACCGTTTGGGGCTCTTGCCGAGTCCCGTGATCACGTCGTGCTGAAACGTGATCGATCGAGAAGACGCTTTTGGCGGTGCGGTTTTTAACACGGTGCGTACCCTGAACCATGGTCGAGTCAACTAGCGGGGGACTCTGGTACTTTAGGAGCGTGCCAACCGGATGCCGGTAAATTGCCAGCGCGACTCTGGGGCGAAGAAATTGCGATAGCTCGGTCGCGCATGTCCAGACGGAGTCGCGCATGATCCGCCCTTGAGGACGAAGACGTTGCACATGAATTTCCCGTTGTATTCGCCCAACGCACCCGCCGGCGCCCGGTAGCCGGGGTATGCCGAGTAGTGGCTGCTGGTCCATTCCCAAACGTTGCCCATAACGTCGGCCAATGGAGGCCGGCCGGAGTCGTCACGGTCGATGCCACTGTATTGAGATTGCGGATTGCGGTAACCGTCCGTGCCAGACAACTTGGGGTGGATACAGCGACCGCTGCGGAGCAGTTCGTCGCTCCAATTGCCGCGTTGCAATGCCGAGAACGGGTCGTCCAGCTGGCAGCAGACGGCGTGTTCCCATTCGGCTTCGGTTGCCAATCGGCATCCGGCCCAGCGGGCAAATGCGTCGGCTTCGAAATAACTGACATGGCAGACGGGCTGATCGAGCCGAATCGGCTTGCGTCCGGACAACGTGAAGTGCGACCAACGCGAGCCCGTTTTGGTCCAATACAACGGCGATCGCCAGCCGTGCTCGTTGACCGCCGACCATCCCAGCGACAACCACAGTTCGGGCCGATCGTATCCCCCATCTTCCATGAACTCCAGGTACTCGCGATTGGTCACGCAGCGATCAGCGATTTGAAAGGGTTCTAGAAAGACACGGTGTCGGGGGAGTTCGTTATCGAAACAAAAGGAGTCGCCGTCGTGTCCGATCCGAACCACCCCCGGATCAAACTCGACCCATGACTGACCGACCGCTGCGTCGAGATCTTCACACGCTCCATCGCGATACACCGGTGCAAGCGGATTGCATGAAAGTGCGTGTTTCAGATCGGTCAGCATCAATTCCTGATGCTGTTGTTCGTGATGGATTCCGATTTCCAACACGTGCCGCTCATCGTCGGTCAGATCGTGGCCGTCGACGAGCGACCGCATCGCTTGATCGACGTGGCTGCGATAGTCGAGCGTCTCCGCCAAATTGGGACGAGACATCAAGCCGCGTTTGCCCCGCGGGTATTGTTCGCCGACGCTGTTGTAATAGGAATTGAACAAATACTCGAAACGTTCATCAAACGGCCGGTAATCTCCGCTCGGTTTCAGCAAAAACGTTTCAAAGAACCACGTCGTGTGCGCCAGGTGCCAACGGATCGGGCTGGCATCGTCCATCGACTGAATCACGCAGTCTTCGGGGGACAGAGGTTCGACGATCAGTTCTGAAAACGCACGGACCTGAAAGAAATGATCGATCAAGCTATCCGCAGCGTGCGCGTTTTGGACCGCCACCGTCCCGCTATTGGTGCCCATGCCAAGGTTCCCCCGTAATAAAATCGAAATGTCCCGTGCACTCTGTCGACAATGCTCTCTAAGCAACCGATTTTAAGAGACAACCGGGGCGAGAAGGGTTGCCGGCGGCAAAATTGTTGAAATCAATGAGGGGTTGGACACGCGCCACTGGCTAACGCGGCGTGCTGGCTGGCGCGACGTGCTGGTGATTTCAGCGGGACGCGTGAGCGAGCGGCGCGTGGCTACGCTGTGAAGCATTTATTCCCTGCGTTTTACGAGGTGTTAGCGGCAGGGCGCAAGCCCTCCGGTTCCTCAACGTTCCCGAAACACCGGAGGGCTCGCGCCCTACCGCTAAAAAATACTTCACAGCGTCAGGCGCGTGGGTTGGTCAACAGGCGGCGCTGGCGATTGTCACGTGCCGCAGTGCCGCTCTGGCCGCCTGCAATCCTGACTGAATCAACGCTCCGGGTTCGGTGAAATCATACCACGGTCGGTATCCGACATCGGGGCGAATCAGAATGTCGGCATGGGGCAACGAGTGGCGACGACACAGCCGCTCGCCGATTTCTTCCATCCGCATCACCACGTCGATCGCGGTACCGAACGTGTCGATCCGTTGCACCGAACTGCCGACATCGACTCCGATCGTTAAATCCGAAGCATAAGATTTTGCGATCGACAACGGGATCGCATCCAACACGCCGATGTCCGACAACAACATGTCGTCCCATGGGATCGGAGGGAAAAAGCCGGGAATGGCCGTGGAGGCCAAGATCGCTTTTCGCAGGGAACCACGTTCCAAGACCACACGGTGACCACTTTTCAGGTCCGCCGCGACGATGCTCAACGGAATCGACGTTTCTGACAAATCGATGTCGGGAATCAAGGCGTCGATCGCTTCGTGCAAGATCTCATCGGAGAGGATCGACGGCCCACGCACCATCTTCGTCAAGCGGTGGCCGTGCCGCATGATGCGTTCCAAACGACGGTACCACAGCCCGAACCAATCGGCTGGTCCGAGTTGTTGGGTCTGCTTGCGATTGCCGGCAGAGACCTTCGAAGCGGCCGCCATCAGCTGCCGGCATTTTTCTGAAAAGACCGGCGAATGCAGGAGTCCGATCGCTTTGGCCTGCACCTGTTTGACGTCGGAATCGACGGCGCACAAGCCGCCCATCAAACTACCGATGCTGACCCCAACGATGCGCTCGGTTCGAACTCCCGATTCACCGATCGCCTCCATGACACCTAAATGTGAGAGCCCCCGCGCGCCGCCACCGCCCAACGCGATCACCGCGCGGCGGTTGGTTTCGCAGTTGACGTGTCCACCCATCGACAAGACTTGATTGCTGTCCGTGGCTTCGATCATCTTCATTGATGGTTCCTTTTACTTAGCAACGAGCGGAAAACGGTTGCCGCAACGACGTTCGCCGCGGCGTGGACGGGACGCCGTCCGGCACCGGAAACGCAATTGCCATGCATCACTTGTACCCCTGTAGAATCGCCCCCGATTCGACGCCGAGCAACTCATTCCATCCTTCCTCGGCGATCGTCGCCCCCAGCGTCGTGACCTGGCGGAAATCGCCGTCGCTCGGATGCCCTCCCGTGATACGACGTTTCAGTTCGCGACAAACCGTGTCGGCTGCCGCGCGGGTAACCGGGTCGTTTTGACCGGCGGCGTACAGGGCCGTGACCAACAGCGTGACCGCGTTTTGGATCCGCAGCGAAAGCGTCGACATCCGACATTGACGGTCCGCCAATTTCAATTGGTGCTGACGCATCGTGCCGCTAATCTCCATTCCGCTTGCGGACAGATAGCGCTGAGCGAAGCGGACATGCCGGTCGAGTTCCTGCGAAGTTGTTTCGCCGGGAAGTTTCCTCCACTGCGAGCGGTGCAGCGTGCGGCCGAGATACCATTTCGCGTAGCCCAGCATCGGACGACGCAGCGCCCACAGATGCGTCGGGTTGACCAGACTGGGCGTTTTGATGCCCCGTTCATGGAGCGTTCGTCCGATCGGTTCAAAGTGCTGCTTGCCATGTTGCTTGACCAGCGACTTGAAGAACGCCATCCCCAGCATCTCTCCTTCGCCTTCGTAGATACACGGGGCTAGGAAATCATGGACGTTGTCACCGAACAGGTGTCCGGCTAAGAACGATCGGCCTCCATGCGTCTTCATGAATAATTCGATCGCCGCCTCCTTTTGTGCTTCGCTGCCAAAGATCTTGGCGATGATGCACTCCATTTCGCCACGGTATCCCTGGTCCAGCAGGTTGGCACACCAGTGCGTCAGCGCATCGCACGCAACGATCAGACCGGCGAGTTGTCCGACGCGGCGGCGAACCAATTCACGCTTTTCGATCGCTTGCCCATACGTTTCACGATAGCGGGCCCACGGCAACATCTCGGCCAACATCCACCGCATCGCGCCGGCGGCATTGGCACACAACGAGACCCGTCCCAGATTTAGACCGTGGTACGCGATCGTCAAACCATCGCCGTGTCGCGGGACCAACCGGTTGGCCGCCGGGACACGGAAATTTTTGAAGATCAGCCCGTTGTTTTGGGCACGTCGCAGCGCGTAGATCCCATAGCGATTGATTCGAAACGATTCGGTCTCCTGCTGCGGCAGTTCAACGATCAAGACACTCGGAACGCCATCGATTTTGCAAACCAAACCGATCGTTCGGCCAAAGGTCGCGTTGGTGATGAACAGTTTCTCTCCGTTGACCACATAGTCACCTCCATCACGAACGGCGGTCGTCCGCAATGCCGTCAAATCGCTTCCGGCCCCCGGTTCGGTCAGCGCGAACGCCGACAGCCGGGTTCCGTCGGCCAGTCCCGGCAAGAAACGACGCTTTTGGTCTTCACTGCCGAACGCACGCAGCGGGTCGACCGCGCCGATGCATCCATGAACCGACGCCAATCCGGCCACGGTCGGATCGATCGTGGCCATCTGCGTGATCATTCTGGCGAAATCACGCATGGTCGCGCCTGAACCGCCGTACTCTTGTCCCACCAACAAGCCCCAGTAACCGGCGTCGCCCAGGTCCCGCAGCACTTCGTCACTGATCTTGCCGTTACCATCGACCAGCGAACCGAGTTTGCGATGTGTCCGCACGATGCTCAGCGAGCGGTCGACGACGTGTGCCACGTCACCGCTGGGCAAGGCGAGATTTGGCGCGAACAATTCCGTCGGCACGTGACGATCCCAGACAGCGCGGTGGATCGGGCTGTGGATCGTCTTGTGCTGCTCGGCGAACAGGTCTTCGACCTGATCGTCGGCGGTATCGATCACGCCGGTGCGCTGCGCCTCGTCGACCGATGCGCCGCCCAGTCGAAGTGCGATCTCGGCGAACGACTCGGTCGGCTTTTCGGACGCCGTTTCTAGTTCCGCGCCATCGGTGTGCCGCTCGTCGTTCGTCCTTGAACGCTTGACGGGGTCATTGCCCGGAGTCACCACCGGATTGGTTGCATGGGTCGTGGTTGGATCGATTTCTAAACTCATTGTCTCGCTCCCAGTAAAAGCTTTTCCGGTGGAGTAAATCGTTCGCCGTGTTGCAAACGCAGCAGTTCCATGTTTGCCAACACGGTCTGCGTCCCGATTTGCTCGACCACGCTCAGCGGGCCGCCTCGGTGGGGCGCAAACCCGGTTCCCAGAACCATGGCCAAGTCGATCGCCCAAGAGTGCTCAACGACTCGTTCGTCATCGCATCGGATCGCTTCGGCCAACATCGGGTACACGAGCCGCCGCTGAATGTCGGACAGCCCGTCGGGGGTGAAACGTTCCGGCGGCGCCGGTTCCACCATGAAATCCACGACTTCGGACGTCTGTCGCGGTTGTGGTTTCTTGCCACGGTAGTCATAGAATCCACGCTTTGACTTCGCCCCGATTTGATTCCGCTCGGCCAGTGGCGACAACACTTCGATCACGTCGTCGACGTCACTCATCACCACGCCGAGCGATCGGGCGACATGCAGTGCGACGTCCAAACCGACTTGATCGAGCAATTGAAGCGGTCCCATCGGCATGCCGAACTGACGGAGTTCACGATCGATCGTTCCGATGGCCAACCCCTCGCGGACCATCAAGATCGCTTCGCCCAAATAGGGGAAGAGGATTCGATTGACCAGGAACCCCGGCGAATCCGACGTGACGATGGGGGTCTTGCCCAACGCCCGCACGAGCGAAACCAGTTGGGCGATCGTCGCATCGCTGGTCTGTTCGCCACGCACCACTTCGACCAATTCCATGCGATGGACCGGATTGAAGAAATGCAAGCCGGCGAAATGATCGGGTCGCTGGAGCGACTGGGCCATTTCCGTGACCGACAGCGACGACGTGTTGGTGGCGAGGATTGCGGATTTGCCGAGTTCCTTTTCCGCGTCAGCCAGCACACGCTGTTTGACGTCCATCCGTTCGACGACCGCTTCGATCACGCAGTCGGCGTTCGCAAACAGGCGGAATTCGGTTCCGAGGGTGATACGGTCACGCAGCTCAGTTTCACGGAATTCGTTCCACTGTTTGTGCCGACTGTACTTCGAAATCAGTCGATCGACGCGCGCCGAACCCTGACGCGCCGCCTCGTCATCGACCTCCTTGATGTGGACACCGTAGCCGCGAATGGCGGCGGCCTGAGCGATCCCCGCTCCCATCGCACCGGCACCGATCACACCCAAACGTCGGATCGGGTCCCCGTGAATCAGACGCAGCGAATGGGGCGCCCATGTTTGCATGTCTCGGGCGCGTTCTCTGGAGAAGAACAGCCGCAACAATTGGCGACAGGTGGGGGTGTTGATCAACTGACAGAATTCGCGGCGTTCGGTTTCAAAGCCATCGACATTCCGGTGGTAGCCGTCGACGATTGCGTGAATCGCCGCCCCCAGTGCCGGGTAATGTCTCGACTTACCGGCCAGGCGGTTCTCCGTCACCGAAACCATCATGTTTCGCACCAGCGGAAGTCGCTCGAACAAACGGCCAATCCACTCGGTATTCAATCGCTTTGGACGTAATGATCCGCCACGCACCAGCGTGTCGATCACCCGTACCACACCGTCGCGCCACTGATCCGGCGGGATCGCCCGGTCCACCAAACCGATCTTCATCGCCTCGCGCGCCGACAGGTGTTTGCCCGACAGGATCATCGACAGGGCGTGTTTGAGTCCGACGCGTCGGGGCAATCGCTGGGTGCCACCCCAACCGGGGATCAGTCCGAGTTTGATTTCCGGCAGACCGATTTTGGTGCTACTGTTGTCCCGTGCGATTCGATAGTCACAGGCCAGTGCGAGTTCTAGACCGCCGCCCAAGCAGGGGCCGTGCAACACGGCGAGCGTCGTCATCGGCAGTTTTTCGATCCGCTCAAAGAGCTGTTGCCCCTGTTGCATCAAGCGATCGGCCTGTTCGGCGGACTGGATCGATTCAATCGCCTCCACGTCGGCACCCGCCAGAAAGCCGCTCTCTTTGGTGCTTTTGAAAACCACCAGCTTCACGTCACTGCGGGTTTCCAATTCGTTGACGATTTGTTCCAGTTCCCCCATCACGTTTTCGTCCAACACGTTCATCGGTCGGCCGGGAACGTCGAGCGCAACTCGGTAAATGCCGGAATCGTCCAGGGAGAGTTTGAAGTTGTTGAGATTTTGATGAGTCATCGTTCAGTCCTCGAGTTGGGTTCGGACGATCATTGCCACACCCTGGCCCCCGCCGACGCACAACGTCGCCAGGCCGACTTGTTGGCCGCGTTTCCGCAGCGCCCGCAGCAGTGTCAAGACGAGCCGCGTTCCGGTCATTCCGACGGGGTGTCCCAAGGCGATCGAGCCGCCGTGGATGTTCATCACGTCGCGCGACAACTCGCCGAGCGGTTGGCCGCGTCCCAATTCCTGGGAGGCGAATGATTTCGAAGCCGCCGCGATCTCGCAGGCGATCACCTGTGCCGCAAAGGCTTCGTTGAGTTCAATTAAATCGAAATCGGCCAACGACATGCCGCTCTTGGCCAGCAGCTTGGCCGTTGCATAAACCGGTCCCAAGCCCATGCGATGGGGATCGCAACCGGCGATCGCGTAATCGGTGATGTAGCCCAGCGGTTGTTCGAATCGCTCCGCCGTCGAAAGGTCGCTCAACACCAGCGCCGCGGCACCATCGGTCAACGGACAGCTGTTGCCCGCGGTCACACTTCCCCCGGCGTCGAACAGGGGTTTCAAGCGGGCGAGTTGTTCGAGGGACTGTCCGTCTCGCGGGCCATTGTCTTTGGCGACGACGCCGCGTTTGGTTTCGATCTCGGCGATTTCGCCCGACAAGAAACATTCTTCCCGCGCCGCCGAAGCGCGTTGGTGACTCAACAACGCAAATGCGTCTTGCTCCTCACGCGTGATCCCAAACTCCCTGGCCAGCACCTCGGCCGTTTCGCCCATGTTCAATCCCGACACCGGGTCGGTCAGCCCGAGCTGAATTCCGACGACGGGTTTGAAATGGCGCGGCCGAAATGCGGCAAGTGTTTGCAGCTTTTGCCAGATCGTTTTGCTACGCGCCAACCGCATCCAGTGCTTGGCCGCATCGCGTCGAAACAGCATCGGGACCTGGGACATCGATTCGGTTCCGCCGCTGACGACGATCGACGCACGGCCGCGTGCGATGGAATCCCAAGCGGCGAAGATTGATTCCATCCCTGAGGCGCAGTTTCGATTGACGGTGTGCGCAATGCGTTCCTTGGGCAGACCGGCCGAGAGCGCGATCACGCGGGCGATGTTTGCCGCATCCGGCGGTCCGGCCACGTTGCCCATCACCAGCTCGTCGACCTGATCGATGTCCAACGCGTCGGTCGTTGCAGCCGCGCGGGTGACCGCAGCGGTGACCGCATGAGTACCGAGCTGAACGGCGCTGACGTCCGCCAGATCGGTAAAGGCCTTGGACAGCGGCGTGCGTGCACCGGCGATCACGGCGATCGGTTGTGAATTCGATGTTGATGGATTCATCACATGCTCCTAGTTGTCCATGGCCTGTGTCTCTCGCAGCTCACGGCGGATCACCTTGCCCAAAAAGTTTCGCGGTAAATCGTCGGGGCAATGGGTGTACGCCCGCGGCCGTTTGTGTGCCGAAAGATGATCGCGACAGTGCGCTTCCAAGGCTTCGACATCGGGCGGCGATCCATCGGCGGTGACGATGTAAGCGTGGACCGCCTCGCCGCGAATCTCATCCGGCATGGCCACGACGGCGGCATCCTTGACGTTGGCCGCTTGGCACAACACCGACTCAACTTCGCTCGGGTACACGTTGAAACCAGACGTGATGATCAGGTCCTTTTTCCGACCCACGATGCTGTACCAGCCGTCGTCATGCCGGATCGCCAAATCTCCCGTGTGCAGCCAGCCGTCGCGAATCGACATGCGAGTCGCTTCGTGGTCGCCCCAATAACCGAGCATGACCTGTGGACCACGAACGCACAGCTCGCCGACTTCTCCGTCGGGAACCGCGTTTGCCGGTTCACCGGGTTCGGCGTTGGCATCCACGATCCGGCATTCCGTCATCGGCAACGGCAATCCGATGCGGCCATAGATCGGTTCTTGGAACAAATGGCCGACATGGGTCACCGGGGACGCTTCGCTGAGCCCGAATCCTTCGACGACTTGAGGTCCTTCGAATGGGGGTTCTTCATGTCCATAGCGGCAATGTTCCGTAAATTCACGGGCCACCGATTCATCCAACGACGCGCCGCCGGAGATGATCCAGCGCAGTGAATCCAGTTTGTCGCTGGGGTATTCGCGCAACCGCGAGTTCATCGCCACCAGCATCGCCGGGACCGCATGAAAAACACTCGGCCGATGCGTCTCGATCAACTGGATCGTCTTGTTCGTGTTGAAACGATGATGCAACACCAGCGTTGCCGCCATCGCCGCGCCACCCATCACCGTTGCCGACATGCCGTAGCTGTGGAAGAACGGCAGCACACCGAGCATCGTTTCCTCGCCGAACGAACGTTGCGTCCAGACGTATTGTTGCCAGGCGTTGGCGACCATGTTCTGGTGACTCAACGTCACCGCCTTCGGTGATCCGGTCGTTCCGCCGGTCGGCAGAATGTAGGCGGGATCCGAAGCCGGATCGATCGTGATCGGCTGCCAGGCTCGTTCGATCGTCGAGATCTCTTCCCAAAACCAGCCGACACGATTGCTGGAGCTTTGTGGCCGCGCCTGCAACCACTGGTAACCCCGCTTGATCAGGTACCCGAGTTGCTCATGCGCCGGCAACTGTTTACGAATGGAAACCAGCAACGTCGTTCGAAGCGGACAGTCACGCCCCGATGCTTCGCTCGAGAAGTCCGGGAGGAGGTTGGACAACAAATCCAAACAGATGACGTGTCGACACTTGGTTTTTCGCAACAACGCATCGACTTCATCGGGGACCATCAGCGGACTGATCGCCAGCACGATGCCGCCTGCACGCCAAATCGCGTTGGCGGCGATGATGTATTCGGGAACGTTGGGCAACAACAACCCGACGCGATCACCCGGGCGAACCCCCAATCGCTGCAGCATCGCTGCGGCGCGGACCGCGTCCGAATTGAGATCGCGGTACGTCCAGCGGGTGCTGCCATAAATCAACGCCAACCGGTCGGGCAGTTGCTCGGCGGCGTGTTGCAAGAGTCCGAAGGCAGGGCAATTGCGATAACTCGATAAACCACGCGCCGAATGACTCGCTGACGACCGACGCTCTTCGACGGCTCGAGCACGCAACGCACCCGGCACGTTCGCGTTTGGACGGATCAATCGGTCCTTTGCATCATCCGATGCCGAAGTCGGTTGATCGTTTCCGCTTGGTCCAACCATGACTGGTTCTCCCCTCGGAAAAGGCCACCATCCCTGGACGGGTGATCTCTGCGCGGTATCAACCTGATCGGTCGACACGACCGCGTCGCATTCGGCGGCCCCAATGGGTCGCCGAATCGGCCCGAGGAGAGTCCCGTTTCGCACGCCAACGGTTGGCGGGACCAGCCGATGTGGTCGGCGAAACGGAGCCCTGCGGAGAGTGAGATAAGTTCGCGTTGACGTGGCGCCGCTGTGTCTGTCAGTACTGTGTCTGTCGGTACAGCTTCACCGTCAAGCAGGACGGCAGCAACCGAGCCGAAATTGCCGCCCACTTCACGCAATCAATCATACGCCGAAGGGCTTTAAGGGCAAGCGAAAATCCTTAAAAATCAAATAAGGGGAAAATCGGCTGCTTTGTGAGGTTTTTCACAAGCTCGCAACGAGCGGTCAATGATGGGTTCCTGTTGTGTAGCTGCCGTCGCCAGATGGCGGAACGTTCACGCTCAGGCGAGGGTAGCGACGACGTGTCTTCTTCGTTCGATGCTTCAGGATGCCCGGCCGCTCGTATAACGAA
>NZ_JANZKV010000005.1 GCF_025060895.1 Stieleria sedimenti
ATGCAATATCCGGGCTAAAGGCTAGACACCAACGGTTGCTGAATCCCGTTTTACTAATGCCCGTGCCGTTCGGGACGGGCGTGTTTTAAGCTCCCGACGGCTCGTGCACCGCTGGCCGAGTAAGACGCGCTAGCGTGGTTTGCTCATCATCAAGCGGTAATTCCCTGAGCCGAGCAGGTCGTCGATCCGTGATCGCATTTCGGGGGTCACTTGGACTTTGAACTTGTCGGCTTTCAGGTGGACCAATTCGCCTTCGGCCAGCTTCATGCTGAACAGCAATTCTTGGTTGCCGGGGTAGCCGCGGACGATCTCCCGTAGCCGCGAGATCGTCTGTCCGTCGTGCTTGGCTTCGTCCAGCCGGATCCGCATGCCGTGGGTGTATCGGTTGTCCAGGTCATCGAGCGGAATGAGTTCGTCGATGATCAAGTTGGCTTCATCGCCCCCACCCCGCCGATCGACTTTGCCTTTGGCCAGCACCACCGCGTCGGGGATCACCTTTTCGCCGTGGTCGGCAAAGCCACGTGGCCAGAGGATGCAGCGGATCGCGCCTTGCATGTCTTCCAAATCAAAGTTGGCGTACTTGGACGGCTGGCCGGGTTTCGGGTTTTTGGTGTGGGCGATTTTGATCGAACTGATCATGCCGCCCAAAATCACTTCGCCTCGATCCTGGATTTCGGACAGCGAGTCGGTCGTGTGCGTCCGGAACGTGGCGAGTTTCGGCTCGTACTCGGCCAGCGGGTGGGAGTCCAAGTAATAGCCCAGGACTTCTTTTTCATTGCCCAGTTTTTCGCGGTCGGGCCATTCGTCCATTTCCGGCAGGACGACCGCCGGTGCGCCACCTGCGGCCTCCTCTTCTTCTTCGAACGCACCGAACAGGCTGGCTTGGCCGCTTTTCTTGTCGGCTTGCACGGCGGCACCGGCCTGCATCGCTTTTTCGATCACGGCGACCAGTTGGCTGCGTTTGGCGCCAAAACAATCCATCGCGCCGGCTTTGACCAGCGTTTCGATCGCGGACTTGTTACAGGCGTGCGGATCGACGCGTTCACAGAAATCGAAGATGTCTTTGAAAGGACCATTCTTCTTTCGTTCCTGTTCGATCGAGATCGCGGTCGATCCGCCACAGGCTTTGATCGCCGAGAGGGCGAAGTGGATTTTGCCGTCGGCGACGCTGAAGTCGGCTTCGGACGTGTTGACGCTCGGCGGCACCACTTCGATGCCCATCCGATCGCAGTCCTCCATGTGCTCGACCAGTGCGTCTTTCCGTTTGAAGTTTCGACCATCGATGTCACTGGACAACAGCGACGCCATGAACTCAACCGGGTAGTGCGCTTTCAGGTAGGCGGTCTGGAAAGCGACCAGGGCGTAGGCGGTACTGTGCGAATTGTGAACAACCAATCCGTTGGCCACGAAGTTGTGATCGTTCTCGACCGTCAGGTCATAGACATCCACCACATCGGCGGGCTCAATGGAAACGATATCGTCCCAGAAAAGATCGCTCTGAGCGTGATCGGCGAGGGATTCCGACTCAAAGAAATCAGCCAGACGCTGGACGGTCGAGCGTTGGAAGCCTCGCTTGGAGGATTTTCCCGTACGGCAAAACTCACGAATCGAAACACCGCTTTGCGACTCCAGATCACGCCACGGAATCTCTCGACGAACGCGTTCTTCCGCGACGAGTGAGCGCACCGCGACCGGCACCAAGTCTCCGGTCGTTTTTGCTTCGCCCGCGTCGATACGATCGAGCGCTGACATCACGGCTGCTTGTTTGTCAACGATCTGCGGGCCGACGGTGTGAAGAAACTTCAGCCGCGATTCGTGGCCGATTAGATGAACCGTGTAACCGTTCCTTGGCTTTCCGTCTGCCCGCCCCGCGTAGGCGAATGACTTTTCAGTGACCCGAGAAACAATTCCCAAGCGTTGCAAAAGCCTCTGGACATCTCTGGCTAGCGGTGGGGATGACGTCGCATAATAGGATTGTTGTGACGGTTGTTCGACATATCCATCACCGGCCCAAAGCCTTCCCAAAAGCATTGCCGTCTGACGCTGATCGAATTGGAACACCGCTTCTGGGAGGTGTTTTTCGGTGGCTTTCTTTCCTGTCAGCCCGAGAGACTGAGCCCAGGTATACGCACCGCTCCGCAGCCCGCTGATACGTTTTGCGGCAACCGCGGTTCCAACTCCGGAATGATCGAGACTTCCCAATCGCGTGTCACGACCGGTCGACAGACAGACTTCGATACGACCGTCGCTGCGGTAATCCGTCCGCGCCGATGTCTCGTCAAATTGTTCCGAATGATAGACGAAGTCGTCGACTTGAGACTGCGAATTCGAATAGAAGTACAGGCAGGTCGGGTGGCAAAGATTTCCTTCTGAGATCAGCCACCCCAGGGTGATGACTTCGTAATCGGACCACTGTATCGTTTGCACAGATTCGATTGATCTGGCGACTGCAATCTTGTCGCCGACGTTCAGATCGTCGATGTTCGTCCAGCCGTCAAAGGTCTTCATCGGGTGGTTGCCCGTGGCTGTGATTTGACGTCCGGTGCGCGTGGTGACGGTGAACGTTTGGCGAACGCCATTCCAGACGACGTCGGTGACCTTGCGCGGCACCAGTTTTTGACGGTCGTTCAATGCATGGATCGTGAATTCCCGTTTGCTTTGAAAGAGTTCTTCAACGGTTGTCGATTCTCCGGTGACCGCGTCGATCACTTCCGTTTCGCCGACGACGCATTTATTGAATCCGTAGCCGGCAAACTTGACGATCAGATTCCAAATGTCTTCGGCGTCTTTTTGGGCGAGCCCGCTTTCGACGGCGCCTTTTAAGAAGACTTCCTGGTTCTGGTTGATCAGCGCTTCTTTCTTTTTACTGATCGCCTTGATGCACGTGTACGCTTTGGCCAGCGGGACGCCGCCGAGGCGGTTGAGAATCCGCATCACCTGTTCCTGGTAAACCATGATGCTGTTGGTTTCTTCCAGGATCTCTTTCAAGACGGGGTGTTTGTATTCCGGGCTCTGTCGACCGTGTTTGATGTTCACATAATCGTCGACCATGCCGCCTTCGAGCGGACCGGGACGATACAGTGCGGCGGTCGCGATGATGTCGTGGAAACAGTCGGGCTTCATCCGCGTCAGCAGGTCACGAATCCCGCCGGATTCCAATTGGAACACGCCCTTGGTTTCGCCGCGTTGCAGCAGCGCATAGGTCGCCTTGTCGTCGAGCGGAAATTTGAGCGGATCAACGGTCTTACCCGTCGTCTGTTTGATGAATTTCACCGAGCGGCTGAGCATCGTCAGGTTGCGCAGCCCCAGGAAGTCCATCTTCAACAAACCGCTGGCTTCGACGTCGTTCATCGACCACTGGGTGATGACGTCCTGTTTGCCGGGCACACGCGTCAACGGAACGTATTCCGAGAGCGGTTTGTCGGCGATCACGACGGCCGCGGCGTGGGTGCCGACGTTCCGCGCCAGGCCTTCGATCTTCATCGCCAGGTCCAACAACTCGCGGATCTCCGGATCGCCGTCATAGGTTTGCTTCAAGTCCGCGCTCTTTTCCAACGCTTTCTTGATCGTGATCTTCAGCTCATCGGGCACCATCTCGGTGATCTGGTTGACGCGTGACAGGGGAATCCCCAGCGCCCGCCCGGTGTCCTTGATCGCGGCCCGTGCGGCCAGGGTTCCGAACGTTCCGATCTGGCAGACGTTTTCGCTGCCGTAGCGTTCTTTCACGTACTCGATGACTTCGACGCGGCGTTCTTTTTCGAAGTCGATATCGATATCCGGCGGCTCGGTCCGGCTTTCGTCCAGGAACCGTTCGAACAGCAGGTCATAGCGGAGCGGACAAACGTGCGACATGTAGAGGGCGTAGCACACGATGGCGCCCACGCCGCTGCCCCGCGCGGTCGCCGAGATCCCTTTTTTCCGGGCGTGAATGACGAAATCCCAGACGATCAGGAAGTACGTCGGATAATTCAGTTTTTCGATGACGCCGAGTTCGCGGTCCAGCCGCGCCATCACTTCGTCAGACAGCTTGCCGTCGACGATCCGTTCATCGTCGCCTTCGTAGCGTTCCATCAACCCCTTGATGCACAGCTCGCGCAAGTAGTCGATCGGCTTCATCTCGTTGGGGCATTCGAACTTGGGAAAGTAGTACTTGCCCAATTCGATATCGATGTCGACGCTGTCGGCGATTTCCTGGCTGCGTGCGACGCAATCTTCCATGCCGGGAAAATGCTCGTACATCTGTTCGGGGCTGCGGAGGAAGAACTGATCGTTCTCCATCTTCATCCGCGACGTGTCCGTGCGGAAACGCCCGGTGTTGATGCACAGCATGATGTCTTGCGCTTCGGCGTCTTCCTGGTTGACGTAGTGGCAATCACTGGTCGTGACCACCGGCAATCCCATCTTGTTGGCGATGTCGACGGCGCCTTCAAGTTGCATCCGCTGGATATCCAACCCGTTGTTCATCACTTCGATGAAGTAACGGTCGCCGAACACCTTGTGGAACCAGCCGGCGATCTCCATCGCCTCCTTCTCGTGTTCGCCGGTGTCACTGGCTTTCATCACCGTGCGACTGAATTCGCTGCTCACGCACCCGGACAGGCAGATGATGCCTTCGTTGAACGTCTGCAGGATTTCTTTGTCGATTCGCGGTTTGAAATAAAACCCTTCCAGGGACGCGGCGCTGGCCAGCTTGATCAGGTTTTTGAAACCGGTGCGGTTTTTGGCCAGTAGCGTCAGGTGATAGCTGGCGTCTTTACTGCGTCCGGCGCCGCCTTTGTCGAATCGGCTGCCCGGCGCGATGTAGGCTTCGTAGCCGATGATCGGGTTGATGCCGGCGCCTTTGGCCGCGCGATAGAATTCCAACGCCCCGTGCAGGTTGCCGTGATCGGTCAACGCCAAGGCGTTCATCCCGTGATCGACGGCGCGGTTGACCAGGCGTTTGATGTCACCGGCACCGTCCAGCAAGCTGTAATGGCTGTGACAATGCAGGTGGACGAAGGGCTTGGCGGGCGTGATGATGGTGTCGCTGCTGGCGTTGTCCGACATGCGAAAAGGCTCTTCCGTGGGTAAGCTGGCTGGGCGCGATTGGCCGTCATTCTAGCATTCTGCCTCAGCTCCGATAATTGGACGGACCGGGAGTGAGAGAGGGCAAAACGATGGGGGCAAAACGATAAAATGCCCGATGGGACGCCTGTTTCGAGATTTCTCCGATGGTTCTCATCCCGAGCCTTGATCGAGCACATCATTGTTTTGCCCCCATCGTTTTGCCCCTCCCATCAACTCAACGTTTTTCGTACCTGACCCGGTAAACCGGAATCTGGTTTTGCCGGCTACGGCGTTCGAAGTGCGTCCGGTAGTCCAGATCGTGGGACGAGGCCGCTTTTTCTTCGGGGATCGGCACGCCGAATTCCGGGGCGATTTCCGCGATCATCTCGATGGTGGCTTCGAAGTAGTCCAGCACGTCGGTCCAAAAATGGAACCGGCCGCCGGGGCGAAGGGCAGCCAAAAAGCTTTTCACGCTGCTCTCGTTGACGACCCGCCGCTTGCGATGCCGTTTTTTCCACCAGGGGTCGGGGAAATAAACGTGCACCGCTTCGAGTGATCCGGCGGGCACGCGATCGGCGAGCAGCGGCTGGGCGTTGCCGGAAATCATCTTGGCATTGGATCGCCCCGCTTTGGCCAATCGCGCTGCGGAGTGTTTGGCATATTTGTGGATGATTTCGATGCCCAAAAAGTTGTGCTCGGGATTTCGTCCGGACTCGTTGGTCAGAAACAGCCCTTTTCCGCTGCCGACTTCGATTTCCAACGGCCGATCGTTGCCGAAAACGGTTTCGCTGCGGAGCGTCTCGGGCACCGGCGGGAACGGTATTTCCGATCCGGTGTCGCTTCCCGAAGCCAATTCGCCCGGAATGGGCTGGCGAAAAACGAACAAATGGTCGGTCAAGTCGAGCGTCGGTTTCGGGGCGCGAATGGGGCTGCGGGGCATCGGAAAAATCGGAACCGGTCGTCGGGGGATGATGTCAATTGGCCGTCAAGAGGTAATCGTAACGACAGCGAAAACGTCTACAATGCCGCCTCAGATCCTGGTGCCCACCGCTCTCCACTTGAACAGCACGAAAAACGACCCATGCCCAATGACGCTGATTTCGCCGGCCTCCACGTCGCTTCTTTGGAAAGCCGCCGCGCCGACGACATGCGGCGATTGATCGAGCGGCACGGAGGCGTCCCCCACGTGAGCCCCTCGATGCGGGAGGTTCCGATCGAACCGAACCGGGCGGCCATCGATTTTGCCTATCGCGTGATGACCGGCCAAATCAGCACCGTGATCTTCATGACCGGCGTCGGATTTCGCTTTCTGATGCGTTCGATCGAAAAGCACGTCAACACGCAGCGGTTCCTCGATTCGCTCTCCGACATCACCACCATTTGCCGCGGCCCCAAACCCGTCGCGGCGCTGCGCGAGGCGGGGGTGAAAGCGACACACCGGATCGGCGAACCGAATACGTGGCGTGAAATCTTGCGTTACATCGACGACCACAAACTGGCCGTCGCCAATCAAGAAATCGGGCTGCAGGAATACGGCATCTCCAACGCCTCGCTGGTCGCCGGACTGGAAGCCCGTGGCGCGTCGGTCCAACCGGTTCGCGTGTATGGCTGGGACTTTCCCGAACAAACCGATCCGCTGCGAGAAAACATCCAGGCCATCGCCGACGGACAGCGCGACCTGTTGCTGCTGACCAGTGCCCATCAGATCGTCAACATGATGCGGATGGCCGAACGGATGGGCGTCACCGATCAATTGCGATCGGGATTGCGGACCACGGCAATCGCATCGATCGGTCCGACCACGTCGCAAATGTTGACCGAATGTGACCTGCACGCCGACCTGGAACCGTCGCATCCCAAGATGGGCCACCTGGTCGTCGAATCGGCCAGACGTTCCGCCCAACTGGTTGCCGCCAAGAAACGATTAAAAGAGACCGACGACAAGATCCGTCAATCGATTTCGTTCGTCACACAATCACACGAGATGACTGAAAAACATCCCTCCCACGACAGCCTGTTCCTGAAAGCCTGTCGCGGTGAACCGACCGAACGGACGCCGATCTGGTTGATGCGGCAAGCCGGACGATACATGAGCGAGTATCGCGAAGTCCGCGCCAAGCAGAGTTTCTTGGAACTGTGCGCCAACCCGGCCCTGTGCAGCGAAGTGATGTGCACCGCGGTGGAACGACTCGGCGTCGATGCGGCGATCATCTTTTCGGACCTGTTGCCGCTGCTGCAGCCGCTCGGTTTTGATCTGGAATTCGTCGCCGGCGACGGACCGGTGATTCACAATCCGATCCGCGGTGCCGAAGATCTGACGCGTTTGAAACGACTCGACGATCCCCAGTCGCTGGGGTTTGTCTATGAAACGGTGCGGCAAACCCGCGCCGATTTGCCCGCCGAGATCCCCTTGATCGGGTTCGCCGGATCGCCATTCACGTTGGCCAGTTATGCCATCGAAGGCGGCGGCAGCAAGGTGTACACGAACACGAAGAAGTTGATGTACCAGTCGTGTTCCGAGTCGGGCGGCGGTGCCTGGACGGAATTGATGAGCACGTTGTCCGAAGCAATCACCGTCTACTTGAATCATCAAATCGCCGCCGGCGCGCAATGCGTTCAACTGTTCGACAGCTGGGCCGGATGCCTGTCGCCGATCGAGTACAGCGAATTCGTGTTGCCTTGGATGAATCAGATCATTGCGGGAATCGCGCCCGGAGTGCCGGTGATCAATTTCGCGACCGGCAACCCCGAGTTGTTGCCGCTGCTTCGCGGTGACAGCCGGACAGTGGTCGGCGTGGACTGGCGGATCCCGCTCCCGGTGGCCTGGGATCGCATCGGCCGCGACAAGAGCGTGCAAGGCAATCTGGACCCGGCGGTGCTGTTAGCGGATCCCGATGTGATTCGCTCTCGAGCCGCAGACCTGCTCGACAGCGTCGCCGGCCGCAACGGGCACATCTTCAATCTCGGTCACGGCGTGTTCAAAGAAACCCCGGTCGAAAACGCCATCGCCCTGGTCGAAACCGTCAAAGAACTGAGTGCGAGGTAGGGTGGATTGGCGAGGAGTGGTGAGTGTGGAAATTTCTTTCGAATCGAAAAGGCGATTGCTCGTTCACGACAAAGATGAAGTCCTGGAAAAACGCTACATACCGGATCTGTTTGTGTCAGAACAGATTGTTGTGGAATTGAAAGCAGTCAGTGCACTAACTCCCGAACACGAAGCGCAGTTGTTGAACTACAGGCGGATTACAAGAAGTCAAGTCGGCTATTTGATAAACTTCGGACCAATTGGCAAGCTTCAGTACAAACGATTCATCTTGTCTGAGTTTCTTCCGCATCTTGATGACACCGAAAATGGCTCCTGAATTCTTCCCATTAGTGTTCATCAGCGTCCATTAGCGGTTTGTTCTCTCGAGCACCGTTCCCCGGCAGAGTCCGAGAACGGCTATGCTGGTTTTACTGGGCGGGGCTGATTCGCGGTGGGCGTATCTGAGGAGAGTTTGTGATCAATCTGTCGACTCGCGTTGCATTGACGGTCGCCCTGTTCGCTTCCTGGACCTTTGCTGGGGGGCCAGAAACGAGACTGGTGCCGAACCAACCCGCGGCGGGACGGTTCGTCAAAACAGTACAGGGTTTTATGGTGCCCTACCAGCAACCGATCCCCGGTTCCAACGTGGTGATCGAAATGCTGCCGGTTCCCGGTGGCACGGTGACGATCGAGCCGCCGCCACCGTTTCAGCACTTCGATGACTTCGGAAAACCGGTCGCAAAGGATCAGCCGGCGGGAACCAAGCAACAGGCTTCCTTTGGACCGTTCTGGATCGGCAAGTACGAAATCACGATGGAGCAGTACCTGCCGTATCGACAGCTGTACTACCGACAGAAGCAGGATGCATCCCAAGGCATCAACCAAGCGAACTCACCGACGGACGTCGACGCCGTGACCGGGCCGACGGACGTCTATGACACCCGATACAATTTCGAGTATGCCGGCGCACCGGATTCCCCGGTGACGACGGTCAGTCAATTTGCGGCTCGGCAATACACCAAGTACCTGACGCTGCTGACCGGTCAAACCTATCGCTTGCCGCTGCGAAGCGAATGGCAGCATGCCTGTCTGGCGGGCAGTCGGACGCGTTACTGTTACGGGGACGACGTCAAGCGGCTCGGCGAGTTCGCCGTCTATTTGGACAACACGTCGGACGATTCGTTAACCCTGCGTGTGGGCACGAAGAAACCAAACGCCTGGGGGCTGCACGATGTCCACGGCAACGTTGCTGAATTGGTGATCGAAGACACGGCGGTCACGGGGTTGCGTTTTGGGCACGTCGCCTGCGGCGGCAACGGTGACAGCGACGCGGAAGACTGCACGGCGGATTCGGTCGTGCGGACGACGGTCGAGTGGTGGGACGACGATCCAGACTTTCCACGCAGCTCGTGGTGGATGACGTCCGAACAGAGCCGCATGACGGGATTTCGCATCATCGCGCCGCTGGCGCCGATGACGGATGCCCAGAAACATGCCTACTGGGATGCCGACAGCGAACAGCTTGCCGAAGACGTCCAATCGCGTCTGGAAGACGGACGCGGCAGCCTGGGGCGGGTGAGAGCGTGGGAACCGACGACGAGCCGCGTCGATCGCTAAAAAATTTAAAAACAGCGGTCGAGTGTCGGCCTGGCGTTGTCTCGTAAATAGCAGTGATCGTTCCCACCCATCGCAGATACGTTTTGATGCCGGTCTAACGACTTGAGAGCGCCATGTCGTGTGACAAACCACAGAATCTTGAGCAGTATCGGCGGTACCTGAGAGTCCTCGCCGACATGCAGCTGAACCCGCGTTTCCGCTCCAAAGAAGACGTTTCCGACGTCGTCCAGACGACGCTGTTGCGGGCTTACCAGGATCTGGATGGATTTCGAGGGTCCAGCGAAGTCGAATTGAGAGCGTGGCTGAAAACCATTTTGACGCACACGTTGATCAATCTGGCGAAAAAGTATCGAGCTCAAAAACGTGACATTCGCCTTGAACGTTCGATTGATCAACAACTGCAAGAATCGGCGTTGCGGATTATCGGCGAACCGCCTGCCGAGCAGACTTCACCGAGCCAACACCTGATTCGACAGGAACGTGCCGAACAACTCGCCGATGCGATGGGCTCCTTGTTGGAAGCGGAATGCAATGCAGTGATGCTCAAACATGTTCATGGATGGAAAGTCGCCGACATTGCGGTGCACCTCGATCGGTCCCCCGAAGCCGTCGCGGGACTGCTTCGACGCGGATTGAAAAAACTTCGAAACAAGTTGAACGCGGTGGATCACGATGGCGGAAGCGAGTGACGAACAAGATCGCGATGAGGCCTTTGATCGCATCGTCCATGAATACTACCGGCTGATCGAGAACGGAGAATTGGTCCCGCGGCACGATTTCATCAATCGGCACAAAAGGTTCGAGCAAGAGCTTCATTCATTCTTCGCGGACCTGGATCAATTCGACCAAGCTGTCGACAACCTTGACGCGACATCTGACGAAGCGATTGACGCGACGCAAGTCTCGCAGCTCAATCAAACGTCATTGAATCCGAGCGTTGCGATTCGCTACATCGGCGAGTATCGCGTTCTCAGCGAGGTGGCCCGCGGCGGCATGGGGATCGTTTTCAAAGCACGCCAAGAAACACTCCGTCGAACGGTCGCACTGAAGATGATTCTGAGCGGCCGTCTTGCCAATGATGCGCAGGTGGAGCGGTTTTATCGCGAAGCGCGGTCGGCCGCCGCGCTGAAGCATCCGCATATCGTTGGTGTGCATGAGATCGGCAAACACGACGGCCACCATTACTTCACGATGGATTTCATCGAGGGGGAAAGTCTTGCCGAGACGCTCCGTGAAGACTCATTGCCGCCTCGTCGCGCTGCGGAACTGGTCGCCACGTTGGCCGACGCGATTCATTTTGCTCACCAGCAAGGCGTGTTGCATCGCGATCTCAAACCCGCCAACGTGCTGATTGATGTTAACGGCGATCCCCACATCACCGACTTCGGGCTCTCCAAGTCGCTCTTCGAAGCTGACGCTGATCTGGGAGAGATCACACACACCGGGCAGATCCTCGGGACGCCCCGCTTCATGGCTCCCGAGCAGGCCGCGGCCGAGCACGGCCAAGTCGGCGTCCGCAGCGATGTCTATTCGCTCGGCGCGATTCTCTACACAAGTCTTGTCGGTCGAGCGCCCTTCGTTGCCGAGTCGACGGTCGAAACGATTCGCCAAGTCATCGAGAACGAGCCCGTCCGGCCACGTCTGTTGAATCCGGCTGTGCCGAAAGATCTCGAGACCATCTGTTTAAAATGTCTTGAGAAGGCCCCTGAATTCAGGTACCGCAGCGCTGCGGATTTACGCGACGATCTGTGGCGTTTCCTAGCGGGGCACGCCATCGAAGCCAAACCTGTCGGTTGGTCGTCACGTGCCTGGAAGTGGTGCAAACGACGCCCCGAAGTTGCGTCGTTGCTCTCCCTGCTGATGGTCGCTCTACTGACCGGCCTCGTCTCGGTCGGGTTCTGGTGGCGGATGGCGGAATACCGACGTGCCGAGGCGGAACGGGCGACCGCTGAAGCGAAGCAGAACCTGTATGCGTCGTTGATCGGTGAAGCCGAAGCGACGCGTCGCGCTCGACAAAGCGGTTACCGACAACGAGTGTTGACGTTGCTTCAACAAGCCTCTCGGTTGAACGGCGTGCAGAAGGACGAAGCCCAAATACGACAAGAAGCGATACTGTGTTTCGGCGATTTTGTTGGGAATCAGCCGACGACCGTCGAAGGCCCGGCGTTGGTGGATTCACCCGGAGCGGCAACGTTCTTGGATGAGGAGCGGATTGCCGTCGCGGTCGCCAAAGGAGACGTGGTGGTGCGTCACGTCGGCGACGGCAGCGAGCAGTCTCGCGTGTACCGGATCGGATTGGAGATTCGTGCGATGGCCATGGCCAACGGCGGCACGACGCTTCTGATGGTCGACAAAGATTCCCTGGAGCGTTGGGACCAACAGCAAGACGGCCATTGGATTCGACAATGGGAGTGCCCCGCGGCTTACACCAGTCACTACATGGACGTCGGCGTCGGACAGGATCAGATCGCATTGATCGATCGGTTTCAAATCCGGTTGATCGACCTTTCCGATGGCAAGCCCGTCCGCAGCTTTCAGGCACCTCCGGACTATGAATTTCTGTTCCGACAACACGGCTTTCTGACCACCGCGATCAGCCCGGATCAACACTACGTTGCCGCTGCCGATACGCCCGAGTCCGTCTTCATCTGGAATGCTGCGACGGGCGAGCTGGTCAAACGAATTCGTGCACCAGGGGCTGGGGTGCCCAATGTGCAATTCTCCAGCGATGGACAATTCCTGGTCGTCGGATCGGATCAGGGTTTTGCGACGTACCGCTGTGATGATTTTTCACAGTGGTCTGTCATTCAGACGGATCCTATTTTCAGCTTGGCGGTCAGCGCCGATGCCACGCGGCTGATTACCGTGAACGAAGTGGGGGCGGTCCACCTCTGGAATTTATTGACACAGCGATTGATCGCGACGTTGTCCCATCCCGGTTCCCCGCCACTCGGTTCGGCGGGGTTCAGCCCTGGTGGGACACGCGTTTTTTCTTCAGGAGCGGAGCGGTTAAGGATTTGGAATTTGGCCGGTACCCCCGAACGCATCGTCCTGCACGGACATCAACGACCGGTCAGCTGCGTCGCGTTTCACCCGGCAAAGGCTGTGCTGGCGACCGGCAGTCAGGACGGTACCGTCCGGTTCTGGGACACCCAAGCCGGCACTGAGCTTTCCAAGTTGCCGGTCGGCGCGGCTGTAAAGTCGGTCAAGTTCTCCCCGGATGGTTCACTGGTTGCAGCCGTCACCTCCCGATCGCTCCTGGTTTGGCAACTTTCCGGAAACGGAAACCTGAACGCTATCCTGCAGCTCAACCGAAACGGTCCGGCGTTCAACGACATCGCCTTCAGTACAGACGGAAAATGGTTCGCTTCGTGTGGTCCCGAAGGCATCCCTGTCTGGGAGATTCAACGTGTGGGCGATGGCCCGATCGAATTACGTCAGGCGCGGCGCGAATCGATCTTCGGCCAATCGATGACATTTGACGCATCGTCCCGATACGTCGCCGTCAAAGCCAGGTTACTTTTCGGATGGATCGATCTGTCCGATCCTGGTTCGAAATCACGCACAATTGCGAAGCGGATGTTTTCCAGTAATCTGGTCGCGTCACCGAATGATCAAAATCTGATCGCCGTTTCCGCTGACGGAACATTGCTGGAGTGGGACTTGGAAAAGGAGCGAGCGAACCGCGAAATCGCGGAACTCGGTCGACTGAGTTCCCCCATCATCGCGATCGCCCCGTCGGGCGACCTCCTGGCGGTCCAGGCGAGCCACAGAAACGTGCGATTGTTGGACTTGCAGACCCGTTCGACGATCTTCGATTTGGCAGATGAACACGCATCGATCAATGCGATCAGATGGGAGCCTGGAGGTCAACGATTGGCGATCGGACTGACCGATGGAGGCGTAGCGATTTGGGATTTGACGCGCATTTCACAACAATTGGTCTACGCCGGACTGTCGTCGGGGCTCGAACGTTTTGCACTTCCTGGCGACAAGGTCACGACGCCTCCGTCGTCCGATATTGCGCAGCAGGTCTGGCAGCCCGCGAAAGTGGATTCGATCCACGGCGTCCAAGCGAAAAAGTACCTCGCGACGTGGGGAATCGAATCGCAACGAGAGCCCTCGAGCCTCGACGAGCCATTCATCGGCGTTTCGCTGGATGAATCGATTCGTGAAGAAATCAACCAATCGCATGGAGGTGCGAGCGAAAACGGGGCATTCGTGCTCGGTGTCCCGTTTGCCAAATTTAACCGGTTGGATCAGCAACTCGCCACCGCCGGATACCGTCTGTCGTCGATTTCACCGGTGTGGAGCGGAGGGCAGGTCGTCGTCTCGGCCGGTTGGCAGAGCGGAGAATTTGATGCGATTTGGGAACTGGAGTTGAGTGAGAAATCACTGATCGAAAAGCAGCAACAAATGATTGCTTCGGGATACCGTTTGGCCGATGTCGGCGGATACGTCGAAGATCGCCCCGGTTCTGAGGAACGTTATTTTGCACTGTGGCGTAATGATCTGCCTGGAACCGCAACACAATGGCTGGCTCTTGGCGAATCGCCCGAACAGGCAAGCGATACGTTTCACGGCAAGATGAATGACTACGAACCGATCTTGCGGCAATGCTATTACGATGCCGACAGCCAGCTACGGTACTGCGAGCTATGGGAACGGTTTGCTGAGCCGGCGCTCGAACCCTGGTTTGCCTACACCAATTCCTTCGAAGCGATGTTTGGCGAGATCCGACGGGCCGGCATGGACCGCTATCCATGCCGATCGTTCAAAGTGTCACGCTCGCACGGTGAGAACGAAACCTTCTACTCCGGTGTCTGGCGGAGCGACGAAAAGGGCGTCGCCACACGGTTGATCTTCGGAGAATCTCCTCGCACCGTCCAGTTAGTCGGCGCCGAAATGCTGCGGAGCGGATTTCGGCCACGCTGTGTCTCGATGACCCCTTCAGGCGATCGAGATCCCGTCGCCGCCGTCGTCTGGGAAAAAGCGACGGCGGTTAAAAATTAATCCGCCCGATTTGCGCGGTCGCGTTGTCTAATGAATTGCAACGCTTCGAATCCGTAGTGAACGGCACGGGCATAAGTGTTGGTGTCCAGCCTTTAGGCGATTTTCCGGTCGCTGCTTCGCAGCGACAGTGGGCGGCTGAAGCCTGCACACCAGCGGTTGCCGCATCCCGTTTGACTTATCCCCGTGCGATTCGAACCAGGAGTTTCTTGCAACCATCGGAAGCACGCCATCCAACCCATTCCGGCTTTGAACCATGAAACGTCTCTCCTTTCGAGAATCGGTTGTACAAAACGTCCTGGTCAGCGGATTACTCGTCGCGTCGGTGGCCACGCTGCTGGCCCTTTCGACGTTGCCGCTGATTGCCGTTGAGCGGGCCGATCCGACCGTCAAACCGTCACAGAATGCGGCTGCACAAACGTCAACCGAGTCCGATTCGGACACCTCCGCCGGTTCAACCGACAAGCCACTCGGCGACAAAACTGACGATGATGTGCCCAACCAGCAGCCGAAATTGGTGGACATTCTCGATGCCGAAAACGAAACCAAGGATTTGAGACCGCATCGATCGCGAGGGTCATCCTCTGCGGGTGGCCCGGCAGAGTTGATTGGTGAACTGAGCGATGCACAACTGGCGGCGCTGGCTCGTGGCGAGCAACCTTCGGCGGCGCTCGCTGAGCAGCTTGAGATGAACGGTGCCGACCTTCATGAGTTGCTGTTAAGTGAATTCGCCGATCGGTTGGGTAGGGATCACCGCGAGATTCCCGAAGCCCTCGTAAAGCCTGAGTCGACGGTCGATTCAATCCAGCGATCAGGAGAATCGGCACCCCCGAATCTCGGTATCGGTGCTGGGGGCGATTCGGAAGAACCATTCGATCAGGGACCGGTCGCCGTTCGATTGCAGGATGTCATCGTTCAGGCACAACAGGGGACACCGGCCGGAGCCGTCGTGATTGAACTGGTGTATGCCCAAGGACACGGGCCGATTCTTTTTCCTGACCAGCCGCTGTTCCTCGTCGAAAAGCAAGGTCGCGCCAAATATGTCGCGTTCGAAATCGCCTACCAGCAGTCGTCCAAACGCTCGCCTTTTGAAGTGGATCGCATCGAGGCGGCATTCCTGGTGAACGGAGAAACGCCTCTGGATGTAAAATTGATGACTCGCGATTCGGTATTGCTTGAGCGTCTGGATATCAAACTCGTCGGCCAAACGGCTGCGTTGGCAGCGCTGAAACATCGCTGGTGGAAATCATTTTCAAAGATACCGAAAGAGCTCGGTGACGAGCAGAAACTGCTCCGCAGGTCATTGGCCGCGATGCTTGCCAGACGCTACGGGATGCCGAGTCCTTGGCCGCTGCCGCAGAAAGACGACGGGCAAGAAGACAGCGTATTGGAAGCACAATTCGAACGTGCCGTCGGAATGCTCTTTGGAATGGAATCTGTCAAACTGGCGATTCAAGAGGACGTCAAACTCAATGAATCCACGCGGTCTGAAACCGCCGACCAGCCCGTGCCGCCCAAGCCCCGGATGGAAAGCGTGGTCATTCCCCCGTTCCGCGACATTGCGATCGAACCGATGGCGATGCACGTGCCCGAAGAATGCTTCTATCTGCGGACGGGAAGCTTGGCCAATTACAAGAACCTGCGGCAGTTTCTGACCGGATGGGGAGGCAACCTCAGCGACGTCGTCGATTCGGGCTCGCTGGTTCGACAGACCCGCGACAAGATAGAGTTTCAACTCGCGCTGTCTCCCGAGCAAACCGCATCAGGCCCCTTTGATCAGCTGATTTCCGACATGGCCTTGGTCGGTTGCGATCCACTTTTCAGTGAAGGAGCGGCAGTCGGGGTTGTCTTTGAAGCTGCGGATAGTTTTAAGCTCGCCGATGCAATCAAGCGGCAGCGGCGAACGATGCTTAGCAAGTTTTCCGATGTTTCCGAACGTCTGCTGAGTGTCTCCAATCATCGCGTTTCCCTGCTTTCGACCGACGATAACCGGGTGCGTTCCTTCTATGCGATCGACGGGAATTATCATTTGGTGACGAACTCGCAAACCCTTTTGAATCGCTTCTTCCAAGCCGGACGCGGCGATCGGTCGTTAGGAAAACTGCGAGAGTTTCGCTATGCCCGACGCAAGGCGGATTCCGCCGGACATCAATTTGCATTTCTCTACCTCTCCGATCCGTTTTTTCAAAACCTGGTCAGTCCGCACTACCGAATTGAGCTGACACGCCGGTCGCGTGCGGCGCGGGAGCTTCAGCAGTTTCAATTGGCAAGATGGTTGTCAGCATCAGAAGGCATCGAGGAAGCCTCGATCGGCGGGTTCATCGACGCGAAACTGCTGCCGAGAGGATTTGCTGATCGCGCCGATGGCAGTCGGCCGATCCTTGTTGACGATCGTTTTCAAGACTCGCTTCGCGGCATCCCAGGTGCTTTTCTTCCCATTCCAGACGTTCCCATCGACAAAGCGACGCGCACTGAAGTGATCGCCTACCGAGGCTTTCTGCGCGATTACAACCAGCAATGGCGCCGCGTCGATCCGGTGACAGTTGTCTTCACCGAAAAAGAGATAGACGCGGCGGGGTTGCGCCGCATCGGCATCGAAATCGTCATCACTCCGTATGCGCGGCAAAAATACGCCCTGCTGGAACGCCATCTGGCCGATCCCGGGCGTCGTCGTTTTGCAGCCAGTGACCGTGATCTGTTGAGTGTCGATACGGCGGTGAGGATGCGACGCGGCAGCTCACCCCATCTGCTCTACATCGGGCTGCGCGACGATGATGTTTCATTCGAAATCAGTCATGGCCAAGTCAGGCTACTCGACCAAGCAGAAGGCACGACGTTTGCAAAGCTTCGATCGTTTGGTGTGATCTCGCCGCCGAGCACCGAGATTTTGCGGATGCTCAGCTCGGTGTTGCTCAACGGCAAGCCGTTGCCCGAGAGCCCCACCCGTCGCTCACCGCCGCCCCGGTCACCCTTGCCCTGGTCGACCGCGGCACTGCCATTCGGGGCGCCACCTTCTGGGCAATTGCTCTATTACTTTGCCTGGGGCATTGCCAATCTGCCGCCCGGAGGTGCTTCGGCGGCGAAGTATCTGAAGATGATTGAGAGTCGAAATGATTTGACGACCGTCGCAATGCAATCGGGGCTGCGTGACGAAGTGTTCAACGAGATTTCACAGGAAAACATTGTCGATCCGCCGAAAGTCCGTATGCGGATGCGATCGCTTTCCGGGGCGGAGATCGAACCGTACATTCAAGCGTACACGTATCTCGCGTCGCGACGCGTCTCGTATCAGAACTCGCGGTTTCTGGCGGATCTTACTCATTGGCTGAATCTGCCACCGCAGGAATCTCAGTCGGTCATTGAGAATCTGTTGAACGCAAAGGTCACTTGCCCGCTGGGCGGAGCCTATCAAATGAAACAAGTTGCCGGCATGCCCGATTGCGTCGGCACCGCCTGGAATGGTTCAAGCCTTTATGAATTGAATCAAACGCCTGAGACTTGGAAGTTCCCGTTCTTAGATTGGCTCCGCGAGATGGACCTGCGATTCGATCTCGATCAAAACACGCTGCACGCCAAAGTCGATTTGACGATTTTTGACGGTCAGCGCGTTACGGACCAAGTGAAGATTGCGTCGCATTGATGTTGGACAGTGTTCCGCTACACGATCACTCGCCGTCGAACTGAAACTTTGCCGGCGGACGCGCGAGGCGGGAGCCTCCGAGACATTGTGTTCCCAGGCGGGAGCCTGAGAACAAGTACGAGGTGGGGTAAGCATCCTGCTTGCCACCCTGGCCGGCTCTGCCGGCGGACGCGCGAGGCGGGAGCCTCCGAGACATCGTGTTGCCAGGCGAGAGCCTGGGAACAAGTGCGAGGTGGGCCCTCTCTGGCGTTTAGAGATTCTAAATCGGTTACCAAATCCTGCAGTAAACGAATCGACGTCCCCTGCCAGCCGCCCCGCCTACTCGCTCAGCTGCAATCCGTCCGCCGACGGAATGGTTTCATCGATCAGCGGCGAGACGTCGACATCCGGAACGACCGCGTCGCTCGGCAACAGGGCCTGCTCGGTGACGATCGCCCCGTCCTGCATCGAGAATCCGACTCCGGTCGCCTGGACTTCCGACGGATTGAACGACCGACGAGTCACCGGCGGCGTCATCGTGACTTCGCTGGGATCTTGCCGCGGCGTCAAGAACAAGCCTTTTTCGTAGGCATCACGAGTGGCACCGGCTTCCCACGCGTCTTCGGCCAGCTGGATTTGGTTGTACGCCAGCAGTGACCCCTTCTCCCAGTGCAGGTCCCGGATAGCCAAGTTGTAGTCGGCAAGCGCCTGATAAAACGCCACTTCGCTTTGAACCACCGAGCGCTGGGCTTGCAGCAAGAAGTTGATGTTATCGGTTCCATCCAAGTAGCGACGCACCAGGACCTCGACCTGTCGCAGGTCAGCCTGATAGCGGTTGTAATTGGTTTCAACCAGTTGATACGTCACATCGATGTTCCGTGCGGCTTCGGCCAAGTCATGGCTGACCCTCAGTTCGACCTCTGCCAAGACCGCTCGCTCTCGTTGCAACTGCAACTTGGCGTTGGCGATGGCGGCACCGGCTTGGCGCAGACCGACCGGAAGCGTGAACTCAACGCCGGCCTGCCATTCTTGGAATTCGCCATTCAGGATGGAGGAACTGAGTCCATCGAAGCGTCCATCATCGATGTCGCCGAGAAGGTTATCGCCCAAGCCTCGATAGCGGTACAGTCCGACGAAATCGAGTTGGGGGCGTTTATTCAACCGCGAGGCGTAGAGTTCAAACTCACGCCGCTTGACGAGGAAGCGTTGTCTGCGGATTTCGACGCGGCGATCGAGAGCTTGCGAGAGGGCGGAGTTCCAATCGAAGACGACTTTGGAGTCCAGCGGGTCGGTCGTCGGCTTGATGATTTTTCCATCCGACGCTGGCATGCCCAGCAAGTAGCGTAGTTTTTGTTCGGTCGCGTAGAGGCCGGTGGGGCCACCGAGTCGCGATTGAACGTTTGCTTCGAATTGGTAGTACTGCGACTGCGCTTGCGCTTCTTCGTCCTGGCGTCCTGCACCGACATCCAGCCGGACCTTTTGGTACTGATAGGTTCGAAGCGCCGATTCGCGGCCTTTGATATTGGCTTCAAGCAGTCGATAGGCGATGGTCAGATCCCAATACGCTTGCTCCACATCGGCGACCAGTTTGGTCACGGAGTCTTCAAAATCCGCCAGCGCGACGTCCTCGTTGGTTCGCGCGATCAAGACACCGTTGTACACACCCGGCGTTTGACTGGATCCGACGATGCGGTTGTATTGCAGACCCGATCCGCGCAGGATGGGCTGGCGCCACTCCGCTTCCACCCAACCAACGAAATCACTGGAGAAGTTGCGGTTCGGGTTGTTGTTTCGCGTGTAGTTGACGACATGCCGAATGGTGAATTGAGATCCGAAGGCAGACCTCTTGCTCAGTGAACTCGCATAGGCCGCGGAGGTGCCCTCGTCGACTTGACGCTGGAAGTTTTGCGTGAACGGGTTGATCAGGATGTTGCGTGGTGTGTCTGTCCCCGACCAATTGAGCGTGTTGGTGTATTGCGCATCGTAGGCGGCAAGCGCCGCTTCGACACCCTGCGTCGAGGACGCCATTTGGGCCGGGTCAAAGACCGTGGTGGCGTTTTGGGTCGAGAACGAGGCGCCGATGGGAAGCGATCGGATCACGGGGCTGTCCCGCATCGCCATCGCCACCGCTTCGTCCAGCGAGAGTTCGATCGTGGGAAGTTTCGAGGGGTCTTCCAACGAATGGGGCGCCGTGGCCGCTTCGGCCGCGATCGTCACCGCCGTCTCGCACTCGGCCACTTCGGGGTATTCGATCGAAAGCCCCACGCCACGATGGTACGAGGCGGTGGTATCGTGGGGCCCGGGACCGATTCGATCCCAGACGTGACAGCCGACGCTGGCCGGAAGTGTCGTCGCAATCGTCAACGCGGTCACGAGGTTTCGCAAGAGTCGACGCTTGGTGTTCGTGGAACGCACGTTGGATCTGGTCATCAATGTTTGCCGCGTAGGGTGGAGATCTGCCGGCGATGCCGGCATTATCCGGACGAACCCGCCATCGGGTCGAATTGGTTTTTGTCCTATCGACCATCCGCACGGCAGAACTGGAACAACCGGACCACGATTTCGTGTCGTATCTTCGTCACAGTCCGCAAAGTCCCGCAGCGGATGTCAAAGCTGCGCGGTTCTGCCGGTCAGGGCGGCATCGATTTCGTCCACCGCAAGCTGAGGGGTGGATGGCCCACCAAACCGATCTCGAATCCGTCGCGTCGATTCCGCCATCCCGTGATCGTTTAGGACAAATGCCAACTTGCCGGCAAGGTCACGATCGCGATGCAAGCAAACGCCGCACCCGAGTGCTTCCACCCGCTCGGCGTTGTCGAACTGGTCGAACGCCAGCGGGCGAATGATCTGAGGCACTCCGGCCCGCAACGCTTGCGACGTCGTGCCGATCCCGCCGTGGTGCACGATGGCGCTGCAGTGCGGCAACAACTCGCCCAGCGGCAGGTAGCCTTGCGGGCGAACATGACTCGGCAAGTTTTTGGGAAAACAATTCTCATTGCCACCCAACAGCAAACCAGGGCGATCGAGTTTCACGCACACTTCTGTCGCGCTGCGAAAGAAGTCACGCGTGTGCCAGTTGGCCGAACCGCCGGTGAACACGATCGGTCGGTCCGCCGGCAGATCCAGAGGCTGGTCGGATCCATCCAACCGTGGACCATCAAACAGTGGAAACCCGACGTGGCGCAATTGCGGGATCGCGTTGATCGTCGACGGCGCGAACCAGTCCGGATAACACGCCAACACCCGGTCCGGTGAAAGCCACCACCGATGCATGATCCGTCGCACGGGTGAAAGTCCGTGTTCTCGTCGGATTCGATTGATCGGCCCGGCAAGCAGTGGGTCCAGGATGATCTTGTCGCCCAACCAATACGCCAGCCGAAACGTGCGGCGATGGCGTGTCGGTTCGAATCGCCAAGACGTCAGTCGGGCCGGTTGCTCGGGCGTTCGCAACATGACGGGTGCCAAGTGCACGTCCACCAGCGGCGTCGTCGGATCGAGATCACGAAAGATCCGCGCGGCAAAATCCAGCGGGTGCGAAACCAGGACCGTTCGTCCGGGACGGTGCAGCGATCGGATCAGATCGAAGAGCGGCCGCAAGAACTCCGCCGCGATGCCGCCGATCACGTTCCGCATGCCACGCAGCAGCGTCCACATCGCCGGATCGGCCAGCATGGTGTCGAACGTTTGGCGATCCATCAACGGATACGGATCCAGGCCGGCGGCTTCGGCGAGTTTCGCGTAGGGTTCGGCCAACGAGATCGCGACGTCGTAGCCACGGCGTTTGAGTTCCATCCCGATCGCGAGCATCGGATTGACATCGCCGCGCGAGCCGGGCGCGGAGAGAATGGCCAGCCGGCGATGGGAGGAGCTGTTCAATTGGATTCAGCGGTCGATTTCATATTCGGTGATCTTGCGATACGCGGTGGCTCGGCTGATTCCCAGCAGCTTGGCCGCTTCGGGTACACTGCCGCTGGTTCGTTCAAGTGCCTTGACGATCAAACGTTTTTCCCACTCATCGATTCGGAATGTGTCCAAGCGACTGATTCCGGCATCACGCAGCCCCAGGTCATCGGGCTGAATTTCGGCGTCATCGGCCATCACGATCGCGCTATCGATGACGTTTCGCAGTTGGCGGATATTCCCGGGCCACATGTACTGCCGCATCCGGTCGCGCGCGGCTTTGGAAAGCGTCAGCTTGGCACGACCGTGTTGCAGTCGAAAGTGTTCCAAGAAATGGTCGATCAGCAGATCCAAATCGTCACCGCGTTCTCGCAGCGGCGGCAGCAGCAATTCAAAGACGCTCAACCGATAAAATAGATCTTCGCGGAAACGTTTCTCGCGAACAAATTCGGCCAGATCGCGATTGGTCGCCGCGATGACGCGGACATCGACATGGACTTCCTGGGTGCCGCCGACCGGCAAGAACGGGTGGCCTTCGAGAATCCGCAACAGCTTGGCTTGTCCTTCCAGCGTCAGTTCACCGATCTCATCGAGAAACAGCGTGCCGGTGTGGGCTTGTTGAAACCAGCCCTCGTGGTCGCTGTCGGCGCCGGTGAAGGAGCCTTTCTTGTGTCCGAACAATTGGCTTTCGATCAATTCGGACGGGATCGCCGCGCAGTTGACCGTTAGCATCGGTCGCTTGGCCCGTTTACTGTTGCGGTGGACGGCGCGGGCGACCAGTTCTTTTCCGCAGCCGCTTTCCCCACGCACCAAGACGCATCCGTTGGCCGCCGCGACACGAGTGATTTTTTCCTTCAGCCGCAGCATCACGGGACTTTCGCCGATCAATTCGTCTCCGTCGGCATTGCGTTTCGCAATCTGCTTGGCCTCGACGCGCAATTGATCGTGTTGCAATGCGCGATCCAAACCGACGGCCAACAAGCGTGCCGCGGCGATCGACAATTCAAAGTCAATTTCATTGAACGAAGGCCGGTTGCGGTACAGATGCAGGATGCCGATGTTCGCTTCGTTGGTGTCCAGCGGAACATAGATCGCATCGGACCAGACCGATTTAGCCGGCAGTTTCTCCTGCAATTCAGTGTCCTGGGAACGCTGGTCGTTGACCCAGATCGCTTCGCCGCTGCCGACGACGCGACGCAGGATCGCGCGGCTGACTTTCACTTTGTCCACTTCATCAGCAGGTTCGACCTTGTGCGGTCGTTGTCGTCCGTCGCCGCCGTCAAAGGAAAGCCCCACGGCGTCGGCACTGGTTCGGTCTCGCAGTAACTTGAGCACCGAATCGATCACTTCATCGGGGTTTTCCAGCCGCAGCATCGAAAGGCTGAGCAGATACAGATCGAACAAGTACCCGGCGTGGGCGACGTCACGCATCGGATCTTCGGTCATCTTGGTGTCGATCAACGAAACGTCTTGAACGATGGTTTGGAACGCGTCGTCCAGCTCGGCGCTATCGGAGGACGGGTCGATGAAACGCAGTTCCGTGCCGCCGATGGTCAGCACACATTGATCCGCGATTTGCGCCGAATCGATCTTTTGTCCGTTCACCAACGTCCCGTTCCGACTGCCCGTGTCGCGAACCTGCCAGCGGTCGTCTTCATAGAAGACGACGGCGTGAAACCGGCTACAGACCGGATCGGACAACATCACTTCACAGCTCGATCCGCGACCGACGTGCATCGGTCGTTCGGGGGCCAACGGGTAATGGCGGCCCTTCTCGGGCCCGGTTTCGACCGCTAAGTACGCGACCATGATTCATTCACGTCGTGGGGGTGAGTAACGGCCGACTCAAGGCGGTCTTCGCCTTGTCAACGACCACCATCCCCCAACATGCAGAGAGAATTCGTGACAAACTCGCGGATCTGGCGATCAAATCGCGATTCGAAGCCCCTGTTGCGACGGAGAATTTTCCCGCAGTCGACCGCCCCCATCATAGTCGGAATCTCATTTTAAGACTAGAGAGAAGTGGCGTAAGCTTCCAGCTTGCGAAAAGTGGCGTAAGCTTCCAGCTTGCGAAAAGTGGCGTAAGCTTCCAGCTTGCGATCCACGCGAGCTTCCGCTCGCCAGTGGCAAGCAAGATGCTTACCCCACTAGCCGAGCTTCCGCTCGCCAGTGGCAAGCAAGATGCTTACCCCACTAGCCGGCGGCGGTTTCGGCTGGCGCTTCCAACACACCACGGCAGCGGCCCCAGACCATCAGGCCTTCGACGGCCATCCAGACCTGCAGCCCCAGAATCGAAAACCCGAATGTGGTCAGCACGACGTTGCCCGAAGGCAGCCAGTTGTAGAACAGGTCGTAGGTGATCGCCCAGGCGGGCATCAATAACATCACGAACATCGGGATCATCACCGACGCGAGCGGTTTGCTGCGTCGGGCCAGAAAGATCAGTGCGACCATCAGCGCCAGCCCGGCCAGCAGCTGATTGGTCGCCCCGAACAACGGCCACAACACCAAGCCTCCCTTGCCAGGGCTGTCGCCGGCAAACACGGCGATGGCCAATCCGACCCCGACGGCGATCCCGGTGGCCACGTACTTGTTGGCCAGTGGTTTGACGCCCGCCGAGAGCGCCAGTTCGCTGATCACGTAGCGTTGCAGACGGGTGGCGGTGTCCAGGGTGGTGGCGGCGAAACAGGCGACCAAAACCGCCATGATCGCGATCGCCATGCGGAGCGGCAGCCCGAGTGCGGACAAGAAATTTGCGCCGCCGTCGACGAAGGCCCGCAGTTTCTTGGCAAGGTTCTGCTTTTTCCAACCCGCGTCCGGCTCTCCATCAGCGCCGGTTCGATAATATTCTCGCCACGCCTGATTCCCCGAGACGTCGGCGCGCTCGATCGCGACGACCGACCGAGCCGCAGCCCCTTCGCCCACCGTGGTCACGCTGCGCGTCAGCGGGCCCATCCCCACGCCGGCCGAACAGGCCAAGATCACTAGGACGGCCAGCATGCCTTCGAGCAACATGCTGCCGTAGCCGACCGCTTGCGCGTCGCTTGCTTTTTCGAGTTGCTTGCTGGTCGTTCCGCTGCTGACCAGGCAATGAAACCCGCTGCAGGCGCCGCAGGCGATCGTGATGAACAGGAACGGAAACATGCTCGGCGCATCGGCCGGGACTTCGCTGGCGATCATCGGCGCCGAATCGGTCAATTGGGCTTGGCCGGTCATCGACGCGATGCCCAATCCGGCCAACAACAGCGCCAGTGCGACGAACAACTGCAAGCTGTTGATGTAGTCCCGCGGCTGTAGCAGCAACCAAACGGGAAGCACCGAGGCGATGAACGCGTAAATCAGCAGCGCGATGGTCCAGACGACCGTCGGGGTCCACAGCAGACTGTCGGTGGGCAGGTAGGGCGTTAAATCGACGGGCAGGTGGTAGGCGCCCAAGTAAACTGCGACATACAGCGCGGCCAAACCGATCAGGCTGGGAATCACCAACCCGCCTCCGCTGCGATACCGCAGCCCGATCACGACGGCGATCGGCATCGCAATCCAAACGCTCAGCACCGATTCGGGGTAGATCGCAAAGATACTGGCGATGACCAATCCGAACACGGCCAGGACGATCGAAAGCGCCAGCGCCAGGACAATCAAAAACAGCACCTTCGCGCGCGGTGAAATCAATCGGCCGGCCGCTTGTCCGATCGTTTGCCCCTTGTTGCGGATCGAGATCACCAGGGCGGCCAGATCATGCACACCGCCGATCAAAATGGCCCCGAACACCACCCACAGCAGCGCCGGCAGCCAGCCCCAGAACACGGCCAGGGCCGGACCCACGATCGGTCCCGTCCCGGCGATACTGGTGAAATGGTGGCCGAACACGATCGATTTGCGAGTCGGGACGAAATCGACATCGTCGCGGCATTCCTCGCTCGGCATCCTGGCATCGTCGGTCAGCCCGAACAGACGCTTGGCCAGCCAACGGCCATACGTGTTGTAGGCGACGACAAATCCGACCATCGACAAGGCGGCGACGAGGAGAGTGCTCATGGGGGATACGGCCAGCGGCCCAAAATGGCGGGAATTCGATTCGGAAGGCAATGAGAAGAATCGAGGAGTTTAACCGATCGGCGGCGGTTTGTCGTTTCCACGTCGGACCGAATGCACCACGCGGGTTAACGCGGTGAAGCATTTTCCCCCTGTGTTTCTTGAGGTTTTAGCGGCAGGGCGCGAGCCCTTCGGTCTTTCATCTTTGCCAAAACACCGGAGAGGATCGCGGGCTGTCGATTTAGTCGGGATCTGCTGAGTCATTGGTGAGCCGTCGGCCGTAAGGCCTCGGGCGGGCGTCGCAGTGCCAGGCCGCTTACGCGTCACGGCTCACAAAACCGACAACCCGCTCGCGCCCTACCACTAAAAAATGCTTCACAACGTTGCCCGCGGGTGTCCACGCCTGCCCTGCCATGGAACAGCCGGTGACGCGGTCCTATAATCCCCACAAAACAGCCCCGAACATTTGCCAGAACCATCACTGAAGGAGTTCTCACACGGTGAGCAACGAGATCGAAAAAACCATCATCATCGGCAGCGGCCCTGCCGGCTGGTCCGCCGCCATCTACGCCGCCCGAGCCAATCTGAACCCCGTCGTCTACGAGGGGACCGTCAAGCCGGAGATGATTCCGCTGGGGCAATTGGCGTTTACGACCGAAGTGGAAAATTATGCGGGTTTTCCGGCCGGCAACATCCGCGAGTTTGTCGAATCGGCCGTCGACAAGGACCGCCACTGGAACTTGCCGCCGGCCCCCCAAGGCCACGAACGCGACGGCAAGCCGCATTATGCGGTTCAAGGCGTCGAATTGATGGAATTGATGAAACAACAGGCGATCAATTTCGGGACTCGCGTGATCGGTGAAGACATCGTCGGCGTGGATTTCAGCGCGGCGGTGAAAAAACTGACCACCAGCGGCGGCGCGACCGTCGAGGCCCACACCGTGATCATCGCCACCGGCGCCCGCGCCAACTACCTGGGACTGCCCAGCGAAGAGGAATACAAGAACAAGGGCGTCAGCGCCTGTGCGGTCTGCGACGGCGCCCTGCCGATCTATCGCAGCAAACCGCTGGCCGTCGTCGGCGGCGGCGACTCCGCGGTCGAAGAAGCGACCTATCTGGCGAACCTGAAAGGCGCCGACACGATCTACTTGCTGGTGCGACGCGATGAAATGCGGGCCAGCAAAGTGATGCAAGACCGCGCGCTCAATCATCCCAACATCGACATCCAATGGAACACGGTGGTGGAGGAAGTCCAGGGCGACGGAAACTTGGTCAACAACCTACGCGTCAAGAGCACCGTCGACGATTCGGTTCGCGATCTGAAAGTCGGCGGCATGTTTGTCGCCATCGGCCACACCCCCAACACGTCCTTCCTGGAGGGCGCCGTCGAAATGAACGAAGCCGGCTACATCCAGTGGGCCAAGGCGTTTCGAACCAATACCTCCGTCGCAGGCGTGTTTGCCGCCGGTGACGTCGCCGACGACTACTACCGCCAAGCGATCACCTCGGCCGGGACCGGTTGCATGGCCGCACTCGACGCCGAACGCTATTTGGTCGAATTGGAGTGAGGCACTCCGTCCCTCGTGACCGGGCTCCGCCTGGGCACGCACGTCTCGGAGGCTCCCGCCTCGCGAGCCCGCCGGCGGAGCCGGCGAGGATGGCAAGCAAGATGCTTACCCCACTTTGCGCCCCCTCGTGACGCACGTCTCGGAGGCTCCCGCCTCGCGAGCCGGCCGGCGGAGCCGGCGAGGATGGCAAGCAAGATGCTTACCCCACTTTGCGCCCCCTCGTAACGCACGTCTCGCGGGCTCCCGCCTCGCGAGCCGGCCGGCGGAGCCGGCGAGGATGGCAAGCAGGATGCTTACCCCACTTTGCGCCCCCTCGTGACGCACGTCTCGGAGGCTCCCGCCTCGCGAGCCCGCCGGCGGAGCCGGCGAGGATGGCAAGCAAGATGCTTACCCCACTTTGCGCCCCCTCGTGACGCACGTCTCGCAGGCTCCCGCCTCGCGAGCCGGCGAGGATGGCAAGCAGAATGCTTACCCCACGTTGCGCCCCCGCACCACACGCAGGGCATCTTCGGCTATATTTCGCGACTGGATCCCCCGCTCCCCCCCTCCTTCTCTTTTGTCGCGTATTCGATGACCGATCAACCTACCTCCGATTCTGGCGCCTCGTCCGCGTCTGCTCCCCAAGTCAGCGAAAAAGTGCTCGCCGACCGCAAGCTGTTGCTCGACGCCCAGGCCAGCGGGAAGACGCTGTCGACGTACGTGCGATTGTCAGGGCCGGGTTGGTTGCAAGCCGCGATCACCCTGGGCGGCGGTTCCTTGGCCGGAGCGTTGTTCCTGGGCGTGTTGGGCGGAACCAGCATGCTGTGGTTGCAGCTACTGGCGATCACGATGGGTGTGATCATGCTGTCGGCGATCAGCTATGTGACGTTGTCGACCGGGCGGCGTCCGTTTGAAGCGATCAACAGTGAAATCAATCCGGCATTGGGTTGG
This sequence comes from Stieleria sedimenti, assembly GCF_025060895.1. Taxonomy (GTDB): domain Bacteria; phylum Planctomycetota; class Planctomycetia; order Pirellulales; family Pirellulaceae; genus Stieleria; species Stieleria sedimenti. The sequence goes on from NZ_JANZKV010000005.1 coordinate 28,751, forward strand.
GGATGGATCATCGCGACGGCGATGGCAAACATCATCTGGTGCATGCCACAATTCAGCCTCTGTTATGACGCGATCGACAAGAACCTCGCCAACCTGGCCGGCAGTGACGGACTCGGTGATGCCACGAGCACCAAGATCATCGTCACGGCCGTGCTGTTTTTCGCCGCCGGATTTGTGGTGCTGCTGAACACCAAACAGGGCCGTGCGGCCAAGCTGTTTGACATCGTGCTCAAATCCTTGGTCGGCATGGTCGTGATCTGTTTCTTCGGCGTCGTGGTGCTGTTGGCCATCAACGGCGAACTCGAATTCGGAGGAATCTTGGCCGGATTCATTCCCGACCTGTCGCAGTGGAACAATCCGGCCGGCGACATGACGGCCGTCGTGGCATCCCTGGGACAATCCGAGCAATCGTATTGGACGAGCCAACTGGTCAGCACGCAACGTTCGGTGATGATCGCCGCGGCCGCCACCGCGGTCGGGATCAACATGACATTCCTCTTGCCCTATTCGATGCTCGCCCGCGGCTGGGACAAACCGTTCCGCGGGCTGGCACGGTTCGACCTGTCGACCGGTATGGCGATTCCCTACGTGCTGGTGACCAGTTGCGTCGTGATCGCAGCGGCGTTTTCGCTGCACAACAAGATCGACGATTCGCTGGCCAGCAACGATTTGACGACGATGCAGCAGAGCCCCTACTACAACGGCGTCGAGCCGATACTGTTGGGACGGATCGACCACGAACTCGGCGCCGAAGCGGCCGCGTCGATGCCGAGCGAAGAGAAACTGCAGCGAATCGCCGCGCTCAGCGTCGAAGAGAAACGAGTCGCCTTGTCCTTGGTCAAACGCAATGCGTTTCAATTGTCCGGCACACTCGAACCCCTGCTCGGTCAATCGCTTTCCAACCTCGTCTTCGGGCTCGGCGTCTTCGGGATGGGATTCTCGACGATCGTGATCCTGATGCTGATCAACGGTTATGCGTTTCGCGAAATGGCCGGGCGGCCTGACGGAGCGGCCCCCTTTGTCGTCGGCTGCTTGGTCGCAGGTCTGAGCGGTGCGACGTGGTGGTATTTGTGGGACGGTGAAGCCAAGTTCTGGCTGGCCATTTTTGCCAGCACGTTTGGGATGATGCTGCTGCCGATCGCCTACGTGACCTTTTTTCTGATGATGAACAACAAGCGGATTCTGGGTGCCGAAAAGCCGACCGGCGCGCGGATGATGGTTTGGAACGTGTTGATGTTGTTTGCCGTCATCGGGGCGATCGTGGCCGCCGTCTCGGCGATCAGCGAAAAGGCCAACGATCCAAAATCTTTCCCGGTGATCATCGGTTTGATCGTCGTCTACGGCATCGCGGTCATCGTCGGTTTCGTCAAAAAACGCGGCGGAGCGATCGCGGGCTAGCGGCCTGTCGATTGTTGGCTTGCCCCAGAACGGGAGGCGATAGGCTTCGATGACGTGTTTCTCGGAGGTGTCGCTGCGATTTCCTCCGGCTATTCGCTGACATCCCTCGGGACGTTGATTTCATTACTGCGGACATCGATTAAATACACTGGCTCCCCTCTCCCCAAAAAACGCCAAAGACGCGAAGCGTCGAGCGTTTTTTGGGGAGAGGGGCCGGGGGTGAGGGGCAGCACGTTAGGCCAGCGACGGCGTCAAGGGTAACCGCCCATCCGTCTTCTCCACGACTAGTGAGATGGCTGCAACATCGATCACCGGCCCCCTCCGCCCCAGCCCTTCTCCCCCACAAATCGACAAGCAAGCTTGTTAACGATTTGTGGGGGAGAAGGGTGCCATATCCGTCAGAAATTGAATTGTCTTCCCTTTGGGAGACTTCGTTTGCTCCCGCCAACCCGCGATCTTCGGAGGGATTCCCAACGACGACTCCCGGCTTTCGCTTCCTTTCAGAAACAGATTCGATCGATTATTCTGGACGGCTCGAAATCCCGCCTGTTTGATCCCACCTGCAGATCCAAAATGAAAATGAAAAACGTCGTCCTTCTTGCGGCCGCCTGCTTCAGCGTTATTTCTTCCATCGGTTTTGCCGAAGATTGGCCTCAGTACCGTGGCATTGCCGCCGATGGAAAGTCGGCCGAGTCGATCGGCAGGGCGGATTGGAACAACGGTGCGAACGTGATCTGGAAATCCGAGACTCCGCTGGGGTTTAGCTCCTTTGCCGTCGCCGACGGGCGTTTGTTCACCGTGATCGCAACCGACCAAAACGAAGTGCTGCTAACGCTCGACGCGACATCCGGTGACGAGCTGTGGCGGAAGCCGATGGGCAGCAGCCAATACGAACAGGGCGGAGGCGACGCCGGGGCGGCGGGGAACAAAGGCGGTGATGGACCACGCTCGACGCCCTCGGTCTCCGACGGCAACGTCTATGTCTACGATTCCTACATGGTGTTGCAATGCTACGATGCCAAAACCGGAACCCCGATTTGGAAACAAGACATCATCAAGGATTTTGCCGGCCGCAACATCAAGTGGCTCAATGCCACCAGCCCCATCGTGGACGGAGACGTGGTGTATGTTAGCGGCGGCGGAGCGGGACAAAGTTTCCTCGCATTCAACAAAAACGATGGCCGGCTGATCTGGAAAAGCGGTGACGAAACCATCACCCACGCGACACCCTCGTTGTCGACGATCTCGGGCGAGAAACAATTGGTCTTCTTCGTCCAGTCCGGGTTGGTCGGAGTCGATGCGGCCACGGGAACGGAGCGTTGGCGAGCCAAGTTTCCGTTCAGTGTCTCTACCGCCGCGTCACCGGTTGTCGATGGCAATCTGGTCTATTGCTCGGCCGGTTACGGCGTCGGCGCCGGACTGTTCAACGTCCAAGGTAACGGCAAAGTCGATGAAGTCTGGTTCAAGGCCAACGAGTTGATGAATCATTGGAGCACCCCGATCGTCCACAACGGACACCTGTATGGGATCTTCGAGTTCAAAAAGTACGGTCGTGCTCCGCTTCAATGTGTCGAGCTGGCGACGGGCGAAATCAAATGGAAGGAATACGGTTTCGGCCCGGGCAATTGCATCCTGGTCGGCGAAAAACTGGTCGTGTTGTCGGATGCCGGTGAAGTCGTCATCGCAGCGGCGACGCCGGACGCGTACCAGGAACTGGCTCGTGCCGACGTGCTCAGCGGCAAGTGCTGGTCCACACCGGCCTACAGCGACGGACGTATCTACGTCCGCAGCACCGAAGAAGCCGCCTGCATCGCGATCGGAAACTAATCGCCCGGCGTTGTCTGAGTGCCGCCTGCGCACCGCGTTCGCATCGAGCGGACGCTGCCTGTCTTGTGTCGCGTCGCGGCCGGCGTCAGCATTGGCGAGATGGGGATGGCAGAATGATGGAGTGGCAGAATGATTCTGGCTCCGCGATCTCAGCGGTCAGAACATTATTCTGCCCCGAATCATTCTGCCACTTCACGACGAGGCGGGGCCTGTCGACGGGCATCCGCTTGCTACTCGCCCTGTTTGCTTGCCGCCTCTTGGGCCTTCATCTCTTTCAGCTCGGCTTTCAGCTTTTCCGTTTCCTGTTTCAGTTCGGTCATCGTCTTGCGAAGCTCGACGATCTCGGTCGGGACCAGCGGTCGAGACGCGTTGAGTTCTGCCAGAGCGCGTTTCGCGGCGTCGGCGATCCGGCTGTCTCCCGCATCGGTGTACGATTCGATCACCGCGACGGCGCGCAGGTCACCCAGTTGGCCGAGGGCGCTGAGCGCAGAGGTCTGGACGGTGGACTTGGGATGCTCAACGTGCGAGCAGAGGAATTCGAAGACTGAATCCTTGTTTTCAAGTGATCGGGCGGTCTTGGCCAATGCCGTCAGCCCACGCCCGAAATCGCGTGCGTCGAATTCGCCGTGACGTTTCTCAAGGGCGGACAGCAACACCGGGGCAAAGGCGGGTTCATTCATTTTTCCGATCGCCGAGATCGCGGCATCAGCCAACTCATTGCCGAACGATTCGGACTCCAGCAGTTCCGTCAATTTCTGTTTCGACGTATCCCCATGGAATCGCCCCAACACTGCAATTGCGGCGACCTGGATCGCGGGATTGGCTTCCTTTTCCAACACGTCCAACGCCAGTTCCAGCGTCTCCGGGGTGAAGCGTCCGAATAATCGTTGCACGACGGCTTGCCGCACACGTGCGTCCGATTGACCCTGCCAACTCGATTTCAATGCCTCGAGCGCTTTGTCGGAACCGTGTTTGCCGAGCGCCTTGGCCGCCTCGATCCGCACACCGAAAAATGGATCGGTGTTCAACCGCTCGGCCAGCAATTTGACCGACGCATCGGTTTTGCGATCGGCCAGCGCCACACAGGCGAGCAATCGCCCCATCATGTCGTCGGTGTTTTTGATTTGCGATTCCAGCAGATCGTTGGCCTTGTCGAACGAGACGGTTGCCAAGACGGTGTAGTCGGGATCAAAGCGGACGATTGTAGGTTTCGCGGCCAGGGGAACGTAAAAATCTTCCTCAACCTGACTGACCATGATTTCGCGGTCGACGGTTTCGTCCGCGACGATGAAACGCAGCTTCGTCGGGAAGTGATACAACAGGACATCGTCGCTCAGCTTTTGCGTTTGCTTGATCGTGACTTTGGCCAGTTTCTCTTTGGGCATCCATTTGTAGCTGATCTTCAGATCGGGATGCCGCGGATGGTAAAGCCATTGATCAAAAAACCGGTCCATCGGTCGCCCGCTCCGTTCTTCGATCACCTGTCGCAAGTCATCCGACACGACACTGGTCAACGCGTGGCGTTGCAGGTATTCCTTGATGCACTTGCGATACAGATCGGCTCCCAGTTGGCTTCGCAACATGTGCAGCACCCAGCTGCCTTTGGGGTACGAGCGGTAATCAAACTGCTGCATCGGGTTGCGGTAGCCGTTGTACACGATCGGCTTGGTGTCTTTGTCTTGGGGCAGCACCCGACCGGTCGCATCGTTGTAGAGTCCGTACAGCATTGCATCGCGTCCGAATTTGTGGCCTTCGAACAGATGGGTGTAATAGGTCGCAAAGCCTTCGTTGAGCCACAGGTGACTCCAGTCTTTGCAGGTCACGTAGTCACCGAACCACTGGTGTGCCATCTCGTGGGCATCCAACCGGCGGGTCGTGCGAATGTTCTCGGTCGCCTCGGAAAAAATCGTCGTGTGCGTCAGCGTGGTCAGCGACGTGTTCTCCATGCCGCCGGCGGTGAAGTCGCGAATCGTGACCTGATCGTACTTATGCCACGGAAACGGTACACCGATTTCCTGTTCAAAGAACGCCATGATTTCGGGCGTGTCACGAAACGAGTTGGCGGCGTGTTCGGCCAGCGTCGGCTGCGTGTAGAAACCGAGTGCGATGTCACGATGACGTTTCTCGAGTTTCTCCAGGTTCCCGGCGACCAGGCAGATCAGGTAGTTGGCGTGCGGTTTCTCTTGCAACCAACGGACGGCTTTCAGGCCCGCGGCATCAATGGTGTCTCCCATCCGTTTTCCATTGCTCAACACACGCATGGTCTTCGGGACGTGGCAGATCACTTCGGTCGAGGACCGTTCGTTGGGATAGTCGAAACACGGGAACCAGTGCCGCGCCTCGTGAGTTTCCCCCTGGGTCCAGATATGGGTGTCTTGCTCGGGGTACCCCATTTCGGCGGTGCGGAAATACAGCCCCGCGTTGGGCTGGGCGGAATAGTCGATTTCGACGGTGAATTCAGTCCCGACCGGAATCGGTTCGTTGAACGCGATCTGCAGCCCGTCGCGGGCAGAAATAAAATCCTCGACCGTCGCTTCCTGGCAACGCACCTGTTGGACGCGGATGTCGATCGCATCCAACCGCAAGATTTCGACGGGTTCGGCGATCGGTTGAGCGGTGATGGAGACCGTGCCGGCGACCGTTCTCGCGTCGAAGTCAGGTGTCACGTCCAGCTTCAAGTGCAGCACATCGACTTGACGATCAGGTGCGTACTGGTAGCGACCGTCAAGCTCCAGCCCCAGCGGCATTGCATGGGAGCGGCCATCGGCACAGTAGCGGCAGATGAACTCTGCGCTGAACGATGGTCCAACCAGACAAAACAACAGCGCAGCGGTCACGGACCAACGGACAATACAAATCATGGCTCAAGATGGTTGGGGGGATAAAGCGTGGCGTAAGCTTCCAGCTTGCGAGCAACGTAAGCTTCCAGCTTAGCGGTGGCATCAGCATCCAGCTTGCGACGGCACGAAACGGCAACCAGGATGCTCACCCTAATTCCCAAACAGTGTACTGCGTCGCAACTAATTTGCGAGCGACGCGGGTCGCGCAGCTCGATCCGAGGTGGATCCTTCTTGGCTCCGGCCTCCCCCCTTTTCGGAGGTCGTGCGGCTTTCGGTGACACTCTCCCAGGGGCATTGGTGGCTACACATCGTCAACCACCTTGTCATGGGACGTACAAGTATTGCTGATGCTCTTTCATCGACTGCGTCGTGGCATCGCGCGGCGTAACGAGTGGGAAAAGCTCCCAGCCTGTCGAGTTGTTCATTTATCCCTCGCCTTCCGTTTGCCTCTCTACGATTTCGTCATCCTTTGCGGTAGAGCTGTTCCAGGTATGCGTCAACGTTCATGGTTCAAGCCGAGGGCTGATTGGCGGTGGCGGCATGGCGATTCGTTCTGCGAAACGCGGAGATCATCAGCCACGCCGCGGGAAGAGAGATCATGCCGGCCACGTAGCCGAGTTTTGAACAAAACATCATTTCGGCGGCGATCTCCGCAGGCTTGCGTGGTGCCGCTGGTGCCGACAGTTCAACCAGGCCGGCGCGCATCCCATGGATCGCGAAGGCCATTGTTGCGACCGGTAGCCCTCAGCAGGACGTGCTTTCAGCATATACGTCCTGCCGCAAACCATAACAATTCGTTTGGTGCCAAAGGGACGCGTCCGTGAACCGAATATCCCGAAGGGATTTCAGCGAGTAGCCGGAGGTCAGCGCAGCGCCACCTCCGGGAAGGCCGGCGCGGAATTCCCCTCGACCCCGGCGGGGTCGCAGCGAAACAATCCTGCGCCGGCGGTGCAGTTCGCCTTGCCGAACGAGTTGATCGGGATGCGGGTTCAATGCGGGGCATCAGGCCTGGTCCAAGGGTTCTGGCGTGATTTGCTTCGACACCCTTCGGGGTCGCGGCGCGTGGGTGGCGGGATATCCGGAGGTGTCGCTGCGCTCACCTCCGGCTACTGGCTTTGACCCCGCTGGGGTCATCCCGGCGACCCAGCAGCGCCCGTTGGCTCGCGCCAAACGGCTGATGGCGCTCGAGTGATCAGCCGATTCGCGCCAGCGAAGATTTTATCCCGAAGGGACTCAGCGAGTAGCCGGAGGTCAGCGCAGCGCCACCTCCGGGGCGCCGACCGCCGGATTCCCACCGACCCCGGCGGGCCTGTTGGCTCGCGGCAACGGAGGTGCGTATGGGCTGACCCAACCGCCAAGCACGATGACAGCCACTCCAGGGTTCCGACAAGGCGTCCGTCGAATCCGTTAGAGACCACAGATTTCAGAATCTGTTCCGCAATGTCTCGGGGGATGCGTTCCGCGAGGTTGGTGTTCTAGTATCCTGTAGGCCTGATGGGGCTGTGGCGGTGCGGTTGACGGACAGGTTCGAGGAAACGTGATGAAGTATTTGGTTTTGTTGATGATGGTTTTGGCGGGCGCTGACGCGACGGCGGCGGATGTGATCGAGTTCGCCGACGGCGCTAAATTGGTCGGCACAATCACCTCCATCCGGAAAGCGGAAAAGGAATTCGATTTTGAACCCCGCGACGACTCGACGTCTTCCAAGCCCGTGTATCGATTTGACGAGGTCTTTCGCGTTTCCTACCAGGGCAAATGGTTCGTTTTGACGCCCAAATCGAAACCGACGTCGTCGGACAGCGATGCCGGGGGCGATTCCGGGACGGTGACGCGCTCCAAGGCAGAGGTCTTGGCGCTGATCGAGGCTGCCGGAAAATCGCCGCCCGATTGGTTCGAATCCACACCGCTCGACTATCCCAAGACGCTCGACCTGTCGTGGCCGATCCAGCCGCCCAAAGGACCCTGGCAAAGTCACAAGAACATGGGACAGTACATCTGGTCCGTCGTCAACGAAAACCCCGGCCGCTGGCATTCGGGTATCAAGCTGCTGCACCACTGCGTGTCGTTGCACAAAGACGACCGGGTCTTGCTGCAGCGTGACATGAACGCGCTCGGAGACGCCTACTTCCGATTGTTGCAGGACTATCCGCGTGCCGCATTTTGGTTCCAGCAAGGCAAGGCGACCGTCGACAAGGTGCATGGCATTCGACTGGCCGAGTGCTATTGGCGTCTGGGAAACCGCGACATGGCTTTGCAGATGCTACGCGGACGGCGTCTCAACCTCGGCGCGATCAAACTCTACGGCGACATGGGCGAGATCGACCGGGCGCTCAGTTTGACAGCCGCCTTTGTGAAATCGGGGAACGATTACCAGGCCAATATCCTGGCCGCCGACGCGCTGCGGCTGGCCGGACGACCCGACGAGGCGATCGATTATTACCAACGTGTCATCGCGTCCAAGCGGTTTCGAAACGACGAATACGAAAAACGGTTCAAAGCTCGTGCCCAGGAAAGTATCGACACGATTCGCTTGTACGACCAGGCGGACGTCAGTCGCGTCGCCGACGGAACCTACCGCGACAGCAGCACGGGTTACAACGGTAAACTTTCCGTCGCAGTCACGGTATCGGGCGGCAGACTTGAAGCGGTCAAAATCACCGACCACAAAGAAAAACAATTCTACTCCTCGCTGACCGACACGCCGGAGCAATTGATCGCCCGTCAAAGTGTGCAAGGCATTGATGGAACCAGCAGTGCGACGATCACGTCGCAAGCCATCGTCAACGCGACCGCCAAGGCGCTGGCCCAGGGAACCCGATGAAACGACGCGGTTTGGCGCTAGCGGTCGCCTTGATGGCCGCCGCAATCTTGGTGGCCGTCGCTGAAAACCACTGGATTGCGAATCGGTTGGGCGTGCCGTCTGCACTGGCGATCACGGTCGCGGGCGTGGTGCTGGCCGCGGCCGTCCTGACGCTGCTGACCAGTTTTGATCTCGGTAGCCGTGCGGTGCTGCGACTGGACTGGTTTTCACCGGCCCTTCGTCGACTTAAACCCCATCAATACGCTTCCCATTCCTTGACCGGTCGGTTACTGCGTTGGCTGGTGCCTGTGGGGCTGCAATCGGACAGGATGTCGAAACAGCGAGGGGTCTTGCGCAAGACGTTGCGGCGTTTCGGATTGTCGTGGCTGGCGTCTCCGGTCCGACGGATCGTGCAAACGATCTGCTTGGTCACGTTCGCCGTTCTCTTCTTCTACGTCTGCTGGCCTTACGATGCACGGCCGGCGGAGAGTCGCAACGCCGAAATCGCCGGCGGTGAGCAATGGCCGTCGCACTACAGCGACAACCTGGCGGCGAAGGAGATCATCCCGGCCGAGACGTTTTTGATGATCGACCCGTTGGTCAGTTTGTCGACGGCGGTCGCGTCGCGAAGCTGGGTCTGGTCGCTGGCGTCGGCGGCCGCGATCTTGATCGTTTGCGTACTAATTCCACGCGGCTTTTGTGGCTACCTGTGTCCCTTGGGCACGACGATTGACCTGTTTGATTGGGCGATCGGAAAACGGGTCACGCGGTTTCGTGTTCCCGATGACGGTTGGTGGGTTCACATCAAATACTACTTGCTGGCCGGGACGCTGCTGTGCGCGGTGTTCGGCGTGCTGGTCTCAGGTTTCTTCGCGGCGATTCCGGTGATCACGCGAGGGATGCTGTTTCTGTTTGATCCGATCCAAACCGGAACGCTGCGGGGTTGGCATTTGGTGCCCGCGATGAACGCCGGTCACGTGATTTCGATCGCGATGTTTTTGGGCGTGCTGAGTTTAGGGTTCTTGCGGCCGCGGTTTTGGTGCAAGTACGTCTGTCCGAGTGGAGCCGTGTTTTCCCTAGGAAATCTGTTTCGAATCACCGAACGGAAGGTCGAATCGTCCTGCATCAACTGCAACAAGTGCGTCGAAATCTGCCCGTTCGACGCCATCAAACCCGACTTCACCACCCGCACGACCGATTGCACGCTGTGTCAGTCTTGTGGCGGAGTGTGTCCGACGCATGCGATCAAATTTGTCGAGCGTTGGAACGTGGTCGAATTGAAGATCGAGAACGATCCGCCGACGCATGAGACGACATTGGGGCGACGCGGGTTCTTGTCACTCGCCGGAGGCACGGCGGCGGCGGTGGCGGGCAGCGCAGGAGTTTCGCTGGCGACAAAAGCCTTCGGTGCACGCCTGGACGATCCGAATGCGTTCTTGCCCGTTCGCCCGCCGGGCAGTGTTCCCGAGCAAGAGTTTCTGGAGATGTGCATTCGCTGTGGCGAGTGTTTCAAGGCCTGTCCCAACGATGTGCTTCAACCGGAGGGATTTCAACAAGGACTCGAAGGATTGTGGTCGCCGCTGGTCAACGCCGATTGGGCGGGGTGTGAATCAAGTTGCAACGCGTGCGGGCAAGTCTGTCCGACCGGTGCGATTCGCGCGTTGCCGTTGGCGGAAAAGAAAGTCGCTCGCATGGGCCTGGCCATCGTCAACGAGACGACCTGCCTACCGTTTGCCGGTCAAGAAGAATGCGATCTCTGTGTCCAAGAGTGCAACGCGGCGGGATACCACGCGATCGAATTCAAACGGGTCGGAACGGAAGTAGACAACAATGGGGTGCCGATCGAAGGCACGGGCTATTCGGCGCCGGTCGTGTTGGCCGATCAATGCGTGGGTTGTGGACTGTGCCAGACACGTTGCCATGCCATCAATGTCAAGGAACGAGGTTTGTTAAGCGAGTCCGCGATCATCATCGAGGCGGGTGAAGGCAAAGAAGATCGTATGATGTCGGGGTCTTACATCGCGTTGCGGCAACGCGAGGCCCGCGACCGCGCCAGTGCGTCGCCCGGCGTGGAGTACTTTGTTCCGGAAACGGACGAGCCGGAGTCACCGTTTGGCGTGCCGGAGTCACCGTTCGGCGTGCCGGGTACGCCGGCGATGGAGCCGACGGAGGACATGTCGGATGACGACCCCTTTGGGACGTTGGGATTGGAGTGATGGTTCGAGACGCCTTGCCGCGATCGCGTTTCGCTACAATGCGGAACCAGTCGCCTTGTGCGTCTTGTTCCACCGATTCCCCCAACGATCCTCTCGCAGATGAATCCGATCACCGTCGCTGCCGTTCAGTTCAACCATCGTCCGGGTGACAAAACGTTTAACCTGGGTCGCGTCGAGTCGCTGACAGCCGAAGCCAAGGCGAAGGGAGTCGATCTGATCGCGTTCCCCGAAATGTGTTTGACCGGCTATTGGCACGTAAGAAACCTGTCGGCCGAGCAGTGCAGGGAACTCGCCGAACCGATCCGTGGCGGTCGATCCACCGACGCGTTGTTGGAACTTGCCGCTCGACAGGACATGACCATCGGCGCAGGACTGATTGAACTCGCCGAGGATGGACGACTGTTCAACAGCTACGTCGTCGCCATGCCTGACGGCCAAGTCGCCGTGCATCGAAAACTGCATTGTTTTATCAGCGAACACCTTGATTCTGGCGACGATTACACGGTGTTCGAGATTCCCCAGGGGGCCACGGTGGGCGTGCTGATCTGCTACGACAACAACATCGGCGAAAACGTTCGGATGAATGCGTTGCTGGGGGCGGACATCCTGCTCGCCCCTCACCAAACCGGCGGCTGCAATTCACCCAGCCCCCATTGCATGGGCGTGATTGATCCGAAACTTTGGGAGCAGCGAGAGACGAACCCCGAAGCGATCGAAGCCGAGTTTCGCGGGCCCAAGGGACGTGAGTGGATACGACGTTGGTTGCCCGCGCGGGCGCACGACAATGGTTTGTTCGTGATCTTCAGCAACGGAGTCGGTGTGGACGACGATGAAGTGCGAACCGGCAATTCCATGATCTTGGGTCCCTACGGTGAGACGTTGGCGGAAACGTGGAAGGCCGAGGACGCCATCGTGATTGCTCAGCTTGATCCATCGATCCAAGCCACCAGCACGGGGCGTCGCTGGCTCAAGTCCCGCCGCCCCGAACTCTACGGCCCACTCGCCGAGCGGACCGGAATTGAACAGGACACGCGGGTGGTTCGTTTTGCAAAAGTGGAGGGCGCCCACTCTGGCACGTGAACGCTTGTCCCGTGTGTCACGTCGGTGTGGGACGTGAAGCAAGTGGTCGCAATCTCCGGCGTGCGTTGATTGCCGCTGTTGCAACCATTGCCCCCGGCAGGCACATCGGCGGTGCAACCATTTTCCATGACCGATCCTGAGGACGACATCGACCCGCGTGAAGACGCTCGCCAAACGCGAACGCGTCTGACCGACGGTGATTCTGGATTTTCTCGCCGCAGCGGTGGCGATCCGATCGGCGAAACGATCGATAGTGCATCCGTCACCAATCTGAGCAATCGGCCGGAGGAAGACGACGACGAACTGCGACGCCACGTCACCATCAAGGTGCCGCACACTCATCGCATCAAGACCTCCAAAGACGTCAGTGCGTTTCTGAGCGAGGCACAGACGCTTGGCAAGCTGGAGCACTAAAGCGAGGACGTCGCGGGACCGAGACGGATCTCGCTGGCGGTTCGGTACATCAGGTTGTTGGCGAACGCTTCGCCGACGAAGGCCGCGACTGAAATGAATTGTCCCGACAGGTTCTCGGGGATGGTGAAGCTCACTTCCAGCTTTCCGTCGCCGGAAGCGGACTGAATGATTCGCTCGATCCGCTTCCCGCCCGAATCCTTGATCGTGACGTGAAATTTCTGCTCGCCCAACGGTTTGGGAATGCGGTGGGTGATGGCGACGGTGAACGGGGCACCGGGTGTGGCCCGATCGGGAACTTGCATTTGAAACAGCTTGGGATTCGGCTTTGGTCTTGCATTCGCCTTCGTGTTTCCGCCCCGCCTGTTGGCTCGACGGGCGTCCGCTTCGGCTTGCACCTTGTCGACGTACGCGCTGACCCGTTGTTTGTCATCACGATGGTCGAAGGCCGGAAGGATGTGGTCATTGGAATCGACCATGAATTTGCGCATCGCGGCGCGGTGCTTGGCGAGTTCGTCGGCGTACTCGGGGTTGTCGATCAGATTGACAAGTGCATCGGGATCGTTTTCATAGTCATAAAACTCTTCGAGAACGCCGTGCTGAAATAGCTCCAAGCGGGCGGCGATCTGCGGGTCGGTCGGGGCAAGTTTGACCATCGCGCGATAGGACATGGTTCCCGTCGTCGCGGTTCGGAAGACGCGTTTGCCGTCCGACCAGGGGTTGAACAGGTAACCGAAACGCTTGGATTGGACGCTCCGCATCGGGCTGCGATTACCGCCCGAGTTTTCGTTGTAAACCTTGTAGACCAGGTTGCGGCCGGGCTGCTGCTGGCCGCGCAACGTGGGCAGAAACGATCGGCCGTCAAAACCAGCGGGATGACTGATCCCGGCGATATCCAACAGAGTCGGCAGCAGATCGACGGCGGAGATCATGTGGGTCCTGTCGATGGTTCCCGGTTTTGTCACCCCCGGCCAACGCACGATCCATGGAGTCCGTGTGCTGTGGTTCCACAACGCAGTTTTGGCGAACGGCAAGGGCATGCCGTGATCGGAGAGGAAAACCACCACGGTGTCTTCGTCTTGCCCCGACTCGCGGAGCGCTTTCATGACGGCGGCGAAACAGTCGTCGGCGCGACGCACCGAAGAATAGTAGTGTGCCAGTTCCAGTCGAACGTCCGGATGATCGAACAGGAAACCCGGGATCGGAACCTCTGCAGGTGTAAACACGCGGGTGGGCACATTGTTGTCGTCGACGACCGCTCCATTTTTGCCCATCGCATAGAACGGTTTGTGGGGATCGGAGATGTTGATGTTCAGGCAAAAGGGTTTCCCGGCGTCCTTTGCCATCTCGATGCCTCGTCGAGTCGACTGGTAGTACGACTCGGCGTTTTTCATGTCCTGCTTTTCACCGTCCAAGGTCGTCAGATCGGCGTCCCACGCGTACGGCTGATAGGGTGTCGAATGAGATACTTTGCCGCGAATGCCGACGAAGTAGCCGGCCTGTTTCATCAGATCGACCATGTGCGGGTAGTCGGGATCTTTGACCTGGTAAAACCCTTCCACGCCCGTGTTGTGCGGGTAGCGGCCCGAGAACATGACGTTGCGCGAAGGGTAACAGTTACCGACCTGCACGTGCGCGTGATGGTATCGCAGTCCCTCGGCGGCCAACGCGTCGATGCTAGGCGTGGTGTCGGGAAGCTCGCAACCGAAGGCGCCGACCGAATCGCAACTCATGTCGTCCACGGTCACGATCAGCAGATTGGGTTTCTCGGCCAGACCGCGACTGGCCGGCAGGGAGATCACGCCGATCAGGACTGCAAAGAGGAATCGATGACGCATGTCGGAGTCAGGTTGAAGGGGGAGAGGTGGGGGAATCAGCGTCTACACATCATAAGTCACCCTCCCCGGTAGGGAGGGTGACTTAATCTCGTTCTGGGTTTTGAATGGTCTTAGCGGCAGGGCGCGAGCCCTCCGGTCTTTAACGGTGTTTTTGAAACGCAACCGGACGGCTCGCGGGCTGTCGATTTAGTCGGGATCTGCTGAGTCAATGGTGAGCCGCTGGCCGTAAGGCCTCGGGCAGCGTCGGAATGCCCGGCCGCTTACGCGTCGCGGCTCACAAAAACGACAGCCCGCTCGCGCCGTTCCGCTAACACATCCGATTGGTAGCGGCAGGGCGCGAGCCCTCCGGTTCCGCATCTTTGCCAACACACCGGAGGGCTCGCGCCCTACCGCTAAAAAGTCGTTCACGGCGTAGGGCAGAGCCCGGGAACAAGTTTAACCTCTGTCGGCGATCGCCTGGGGATCCCTACTCGCTGTTTGCCGGCAGGAACGGGAACAGCTGTCGGATCTCCTCGTCGGTGGGCTGGCGTCCGTACTCGCAGATTTCGAACGCTTCGGCGTATTTTACCTGCTGGGCGTGTTCCTCGCCGTACCATTTGATCAGCCCGCCGCGAAACCGATTGGCTTCGCCGGATTGGCGGCCGACCCATTTTTCACGCAGCCACTCGCGACGAAGTTCCGGACGAGATTCCGGTGGGGCCGCCGCCATCTTGTCCGCATTGCCGAGCGCGCCGCCTTCGAAGGTTTGCGAAACAAGAGCCGTCAACGCATCGACTTTCTGTTCAAACACACTGTCGACATCCACGACGATGTCTGCTTCGAAGGGATACGGTTTTTGAAAGCGGTCACTGGAATACAGAAACACAGGATTCTTCTTCAGCGGCGGAGTCGTCGGGCAAAAGAACGGCACGGCGACCATGTAGGCGGCGTCTTGCACCAGCACGCCGGTGTAGCGGTGGTCGGGGTGGTAGTCCCAAGGTCGGTGGGCGATCACGATGTCCGCATCCCATTCACGGATCAGGATCGTGATCTTGCGTCGGTTCTCCAGTGTCGGCTCCAGTTCGCCGTCGTGGATGTCCAAGACTTCGCTGGTCACGCCCAGCCGTTCGGCGACTTTGGCCGATTCGGCGGCGCGGCGTTTGGCCAACGGGCCGCCCGCCATGCTCCAGTGACCGATGTCACCGTTGGTGACCGAAACTAATTTGACCTGGTGACCTTGCGCGGCCCACAGGGCCGCCGTCCCGCCACTCTTGTATTCCGCATCGTCGGGATGGGCGCCAAAGCAAATGATTCTGAGGGGCTCTGAGTGATCCTCGGCAAACAGTCGATCAGGGGCGGCAAAAGAAATCGCGACGACGAGCAATAGCAACCACAAACGCATGGCAGGACTCCGGCAGGAAGTTGACTTGGCATCAGGTAAGACTGACATTCACGCAGCAATCATAACTGACCGCGCGACGTCGGGTGTGACGTGCCACGCGGTGACCGATTGGAATTGCCCAGCCCGTGTCACAGAGGGCGCTTCGGGGCGTGCAGTGGTTCATTCGTGATCAAGGGAGGAGTTGGGGTGCTGTTTGGGGCGTGCCGATCAATCTTGAAACGAGCGCCGCGATCCACCGCTCGACCTCCCCCCGCTTCGCTCGACCCTCCTTCCAGGAGGGTGACTTCAAGAACTGCACAACCTGCGTCGAAGCGAGGGGCAGGGGGATGCCTGATTTGACATCGTACGTTCAACGCGTACCTTGAGAGAAACCCGTCTGCAATCGAATTGGGGGTCTCGTCGTGCTTGTGTCACCTTCTGTTGGTTCCTACGTTCTGCGATCCATTCGCCCGGCGGCTGCGCTGGTGGTGCTGTTCGGTGTTCTGACGGGCGTTGCTGCGGCGCAAGGCATCGCGACGATCCAAAACGTCTCCAGCACGCCGTTTGTCACCGGGATCACGCCCATCATCGGGTCTCGCGGGGCCGTTGGAGGTGTCGTCGTCGACGCCGATGGCGTGGTCGGTCGCGTCGAGCCGGACGAACTTGATCAGCTTCGCGATCGCTGGATTCAGTTATCCGATACCATCGAGGGGGCCACGAATGTCGAGACTGAATTCCGTGTGATTTCGTTGGCCGGGCTGGATCGTGCGCTGTCGGAGCGACTGGAAAACGGAAAACCGATCACGCCCTCGATGGCCTTTTTGGCGGGGCTGCGTCGCATCGAGTATGTCTTTGCCGTCCCCCCAGACGGCGCGACACCACACGGCGATGTGTTCATTGCCGGTCCCGGCGGGCCGTGGAAGGCGAACGAAGCCGGCGAAGTCGTCGGGGTTGCCGACGGCCGCGCCGTGCTCCGGCTCGATGACTTGATGGACGCACTGCGTCGAGGCCCACTGCGAAAAGACGCCGATGTCAACGATCGACAGATCAGTTGCTCCATCGAACCGACCGCCGCGGGGCTCCGCCAATTCGCTCGTGTTCAAGCCCGGTTGCGCAGCTTCAACCGCCAGGCCGTCCGCGCGATGGAATCCGCGATCGGGCCGCAGCAAGTGCTGATCCGCGGGATCGACCCCGATAGCCATTTCGCCCAAGTCCTGCTCTCCGCCGACTACGGTATGAAGCGTCTTGCGATGGGCTTCGAAGCGGCACCGATTGATTCCCTGCCCAGCTACATGCAGTTGTTGCAACGACACAACGATCGAAACCAACTTTCGTCGCCGCGGTGGTGGATGGCGTCCGACTACGAACCGCTGCGTTGCACCACCGATCGACTCGGATGGCAAATTCGCGGACGACGGATCCGGACGCTGACCCAAGACAGTTTGTTGACCGCCGAGGGGACGCGACAAACGTTGGACCAGGAAAATCAGTTGGCACAACAGTGGGCCGACGCGATGACCCAACACTTCGACGACCTCTCCATCGCACTGCCGATCTTCGCAGAGTTGAGCAACTGCTTCGACCTTGCTGTCTTCGGGGCGTTGATGGCGCGTGAAGGGTTGGCCGTGCGTGCCGATTGTCAATTCAACGTGCTCGGCGACGCCGGCCGGTTACAGGGGCCTCGCTATCGAGTGCCAACATCGATCCCGTCGGTGGCGTCGACGATGCGGGGCCGGCAAGGCTGGATCGTCAGCGTCTCGGGCGGCGTTTCGATCGACGCCTGGGCGGTCGCCGGTCAAACGGAGACCGACGACGGGATCGCAACCAGGCGCGCTGAAGCGATGCAGGGGGTGGGGCAGCGCTGGTGGTGGTAGCGGGCGCGACGGCTCTGTGGCTACAGTTCTTTCACTTTGATGTTTTTGAACTGAATCTTCATCTGGTGACCGCCGTGCAGTTGCAAGCCGATCGGACCTTCGTCATTGATCGCAATGCCGGTGTAATCGACGCAGGGCTCGCCGTTGTGAAAGGTTTGGATTTGTTTGCCGGTCAAGATCACTCGCAAGTGATTCCACTGCCCCAGTTTTAATACCTCCGTCCCCTTTTCCGAGACTCCGGGGTAGCTGCCCCGTTTGTCTTTCGGTGCGTAGACGCAGGCTGACATGTCTTTTTTCAAGCTACCGGAGATGCCGAGTTGGACTTGGTGCCCGTCACCCCGCAGCATCACTCCCGTGTCGTAGTACTCCGATGACGTTTGGTAATCCAGTTCGATCTCGTAGTCTTTGTAGTTTTTGGTCGTCCACAAGACGGACCCTTTTTGGTTGACGTTTTCACAGACAATTTTTCCGTCTTGAACCGACCAATGGGCCTCGGTGTCTTTTTCAGGGCGGACTTCCCAGCCGTCGAGCGACTTTCCGTCGAAGATCTCGTGCATGCCCTCATGGGCAAGTGCGAGTGGTCCCAAGCAAACGGAGACGGCGAAGAGCAACGTGGCAAGGCGACTGAAAGATCGGTGTGGCATCGAGAATTGACTCGTCGGTTGGAGGGAAATCGTCAATGGAAGGCAAGCCGGACATCAGCACGCGGCGTCAGCGGGCTGTCATCACGGCATTAATTTCGGAACATCGACTAAATCGACAGCCCGTCAGCCAGTGGCACGTGATGATAGTCGATCTTGCACCGTGCCGCTCGCTGACGCTTCCCGCTGACGTGCACATTCCAGCGCGTGGCGTCAGCCAGTGGCGCGTGATCGCGATCAACCATCCGATGCACCGCTCGCTGATGTGGGTTTGGGTTTGGTCATGACCGCGAACGCCGCGATGATCCCTGCCGCAACGACGATCGAGATCAGGTTCTTGGCGAGCGGCGACAGTCCCAGATCCAACGCCGTGATACCCAATGCCGCCAACCCCGCCAAGCCGACGGCCGTCAACGCTTCGCCGGCGATCACGCCGGAGGAAAACAGGATCCCGCGGTGCAGCACGCGGTCATGCTCTTCACGTCTGGTCGCCTGGGTGCAGAACCATGCGATCAATCCGCCGATCAAGATCGGTGTCGCCAATCCGAACGGCAAATACATGCCGACCGCGATCGGCATCAGGTGGGCACGATGCTTCGTATTGCGTTTGAGCAGTTCGTCGATGCCCAAAATCAGCACCCCGATGCCGGCGCCCAGCCCGATCAGGCTCCAGGGAAGCTCGCCTTCGCCCGCAAATCCTTTTGCCAAACTCGCAAACAAGCTGGCTTGGGGCGCGGACAGTTGGGCGCCTCCAATCCCGCCCGGAGTGTTGTTGTGCAGCAGCGTGAGCACCGGAGCCATGACAAAGGCGGCGACAAACACGCCGGCGATCTGCATGGTTTGTTGCCGAAACGGTGCCGCGCCGACCAATGAGCCCGTTTTCAGGTCGTTGCAGACGTCACCGCTGGTGCAGGCGACGCAACACACGATCGCGGCGATGCCCAGCGTTGCCACCATGCCTTGAGTTCCCGAATAGTTGAACAGCCACAACAGTCCGCCGGCAGCCAAAACCGCGGTGATCGTCATCCCGGACACGGGGCTGTTGGAATTGCCCACCAGACCGACGATGTAGCTGGCCACCGCGGTAAAGAAAAACCCCATCGCGAGCATCACGATGGTCGACAAGACCGAGACGCCGATGTCGTCGGTGAAACGAAAATTCACGATGCCCAGCATTGCGGTGCAACCCAAACCGAGCACCAGAATCAGTCCCGACGGAATGTCCCGCTGGCCGTGATCCTGGGTGACCCGTCGGCCACGCAGTCCGTGCCACAGCTCCGTGACCGCAGACAGCAGTCCGCGGCGCACCGCGATCAGTGATCCGATGCCACCGATGACCATCGCTCCCACACCGACGTATCGGATTTCGGTACTCCAGATGGTCCAGGCGCCGCTGATCGGATCATCATACTGGCTAGCACCTCCCATCAGCGGGATGCCGATCAACCAGCCGATCGAGCCGCCGATAAAGATCAACACCGCCACGTTCAGACGCACGATAAAACCGACGGCGACCAACATCGGAGACAGGTCACCGCCGAAATAAAAGATCCGCTCGCCGGTCGTCCTGGCAACCTGCAGCGTATCGTTGACCAATCCCATGAATCCGGCGGTGATCTTGAAGACGGCTCCCAGTGCCCCGCCGATCAACAAGCTGGTCGCGGCGTCGTGTTGATGGTCGCCTTCTTCGCCGGCTTCCAACACGGCCGCACACGCCACGCCTTCGGGGAACGGCAGATCGTCGTTGTCCGCCACGAACACGCGGCGCATCGGAATCATGAACAGAATGCCCAGCAGCCCGCCGGTCAGTGCCACCAGCGTGACGGTCCAGAAGTCGAACGATTGCCAGTGCCCGATCAAAATCATTGCCGGCATCGTGAAGATGATTCCCGCCGCCAGCGACTCGCCCGCCGAAGCGCAGGTCTGAACCTGGTTGGCTTCCAAGATGCTGGATTTCTTGAACAGCAATCGGAACAGCAGCATCGCCATCACGGCCGCGGGGATCGAGGCCGAGACGGTCATCCCGGCCTTTAGTCCGACATACACGTTTGCCGCGCCCATCACGACCGATAGGATCAGCCCCAGCACGATCACGCGGGGCGTCAGTTCGGGAAGTTGCGCTGTGGACGGTTCTGACAAATCACTCATGGAACGCTCACTCGTTGACGGTTCACGACTGTGACGTCTCGACAGGCTGGAAGCCTATCCCACATCATTTCCGCTCTTGGCTAGCCTGCCGCTTGCGGTGTTCGCAATTCGATTTGTTTTTCCTCGGGCAGCACCGACACGTCACTGTCGTCTTGATAATGTTTTCTCAAACGCTCCAATTCCAGTTTCATCTCTGAAATCTGGTCGGCGTACTCGGGGTTGTCGTATTGGTTGGTCAACTCATCGGGATCGTTCTTCAGGTCGTAAAACTCCCATTCGTCGAACTGATAAAACCGAATCAGCTTGTAGCGATGATTTCGGACGCCGTATTGCCGGGGCACCATGTGCACACTGGGGTATTCGTAATAGTGATAGTAGATGCTGCGTCGCCAATCGTCGGGACTTTCACCCTTGAGCAATGGGACCAGTGATTTGCCCTGCATGTCGTCGGGGACGTCGGCCCCGGCCATCTCGAGAAACGTTTCGGCGTAATCCAAGTTCTGGACCAGGTGCTCGTCGGTCGAACCGGGCTTCGTCACACCGGGCCACTTCACGATCAAGGGCATTTTGAGCGATTCTTCGTACATCCAGCGTTTGTCGTACCAGCCATGGTCGCCGATATAGAAACCTTGATCGGAGGAATAGATCACGACGGTGTTGTCGGAAAGCCCGAGGTCGTCGAGCGTTTCCATCAGCGTGCCGACACTTTCGTCGACTCCTTTGACGCATCGCAGGTAATTCTTGGCGTATCGTTGGTACTTCCAGCGAACCAGTCCGTCTGCCGACAAGTTGGCTTGGTGAAACGCCTTGTCGCGCGGACGGTAGGCGGCAAACCAGGTTTTCAGTTGCTCCGGAGTCATCCGTTGCATGTTGCGCCAAGCTGATTTGTCGTAACGGCCGACGACTTCGTTGCCCTTGAAATCGGGGGTCAAGTCGACGAACAGATCAAAATTGAGATGCATGTGGCGGTCGATTTCCAGCTCTTGATGTCGCGCCGGCGGCGCGTTGTCGTGCCACTTGTCGAACAGCGTGTTGGGTTCGGGCAGATCGATGTCGGCATACAGATCCAGGTGCCGGGGCGCCGGCATCCAGTTTCGGTGCGGCGCCTTGTGCTGGACCATCAACATGAACGGTTTGTCGTCGCTGCGGCCTTGCTTGAGCCACTCGACGGCCAAGTCCGTCACGACATCGGTACAATGTCCTTCGATCCGTTTGCGGCCTTCCGGTGTGATCATGTCCGGGTTGTAGTACAGTCCTTGGCCGGGCAGGACTTTCCAGTCGTCGTAGCCTTGGGGCTCGCCCTTGAGGTGCGATTTGCCGTAGATCGCCGTCGTGTAGCCTGCCTTTTGCAACAGTTTGGGGAACGTTTGCTGGTTCCAGTCGAACGAGTTCCCGTTGTTCATGAATCCGTTTTTGTGGCTGTGCTTGCCCGTCTGAATCACCGCCCGGCTGGGGCCGCAAATCGAATTGGTACAGAAACTGTTTCGAAAGACGATTCCCTGTTTGGCGAGCTGGTCGATGTTAGGCGTCGGGTCGACGCTCTTGAGCCAACCGTCATACGCACCGATCGCATGCGGCGCGTGGTCGTCGCTAAAAATAAACAAAATATTGGGTCGGTCGTCCGCCGAAACACGGGGGACATGCGACGCGATGGCGACCAGACAACTGAACAGCACGAGAACGTGCGAGAATCGAAAAGGCATGATCATGAAAAAGATGCGGGGGGAATCAATCGAGGCATTCGCCTACTATACACGCTGCCCCTGCCCTCGGGCGTCGTGTCGAGCCGGATTCAAGTGGCGTAAGCTTCCAGCTTGCGATCGCCCTGAATTCGCAAGCTGGAAGCTTACGCCACGGATCGCAAGCTGGAAGCTTACGCCACGGATCGCAAGCTGGAAGCTTACGCCACGGATCGCAAGCTGGAAGCTTACGCCACGGATCGCAAGCTGGAAGCTTACGCCACTTTCGTTTGGTCGCTAGAACCATCCCATGAATCAAACCTCTCGAAACCTCACAACTTTGATGGCATTGCTGTTCGTGGGCAATGCGACCGCCCAGGAAACGGCCACGCTGATCGCGACCTTTCGTTACCTGGGGCGACCTCCCGCGGGCCAGCCCATCACGCCCCTTCTCGATCGGCAATTTTGCGGGAGCGTGCCCATTCCCGATGAGCGGATGATCGTCCATGGCGACAACCACAGGCTCAAGAACGTCGTGCTGTACGTCTACACCGGGCGGCGAGGCACGGTGTTGCCGGAGCAGAAACGTCGCACCGAAACCAAACTGCTGCAAATCAAACAGTGCCGGTTCGAGCCTCACATTCTGCTCGCTCAGAAAGGAGACACCCTGCGCGTCGAAGATCACGACCCGGTCGGCCACAATGCAAATTTTCAGTTTTTCAACAATGCTCCGCTCGGGATCACACGTCCAGTTGGGGCGTCTTGGCAACGTTCGCTCGACGAATCCGAACCCGCGCCGGTACCCGTGCGCTGCAACATCCATCCTTGGATGAACGCCTACCTTCTCGTCTTAGATCACCGTCTGGCCGGAATCAGTGACGGCGACGGAAGGCTGGAAATCACAGGGTTGCCGGTCGGACAGACGATCGTCTTCCGAGCGTTTCACGAAAGCGCGAGGTTGAAGGAGGTCGTCGTCGACGGGACGGCGGAAATGTGGCAAGGGGGCAAGTTCGAACGAGTCCTGCAGGCCGGAGTGAACGACTTGGGAGTCGTCGGGATTCCGGCGTCGGCGTTCACGATTGATCGGACGCTGGATGGGAAGGCGGGGCAGAAGTAGACAGGAAAATGGGTGACAGGAAAATGAAAACGGACGACTCGATTTCAATCAAGATCGACTCAGCCGAAGATCCACATTTTCTTGTCACCCATGTTCTTGTCTTACATCCGGTCGCCCATTTTCCTGCCCCCATTTTTCTGCCATCTCTATTTTAACTCTGTGGTTTCCTTGAGCCCCAATTCGTCGAGTTGGACGTCGGCAAAGAAGACTTGTGGAGCGGCATTGTCGCCGGCTTGATTGTCATGGACGACCAATCGGATGGCGTCGCCGTCACCGATGTCTTTGATCGGAAGCGACCCGAGGAATTTTTCTTCCAGGAAGACAAACCAGTCTGTTGATTGGCGTTCAATATCGATCACGTGAAAGCGATCGAAGACCGAGGGGAGCGCGTCGGAACGGAAGGACACATCGAGGTCACCGAAATCGGACGTTTTGCTACCCAGTTGATTCTGATCCCCCTGCAATCTGACGCATCCACGTTTGCCAGACGGGTTGGCGGGGTCAAACGCAAAGTCGATATCCACGGCACCACTGTCTTTCTGCAGCCAAACGAACAGGCTGATACGCGGAATGGCAGTCGTCGAGTACCGTCGGGTCAACGCCCCCTTGCGACTGATGCAAGCGATCGCGGTCGATGCATCCGGCGCCTGGACGGTTTGCCAGGCCCCGACCATCGACCCGCCGACGTCCCATCCGCTGAGCGTTACGCCGTCAAACAACGGGGTGTTGCCGATCACTTGCGTCGGCATCCGCACGCCCGGCCGATTTCGATAAGACGGTAACAATCCGAAGGACAGGGCTGCCAGGACGAGGATCGCGATGGCCGCCACCGATCGAGCATGGGGCAAGCGTCGACGCGGACTGGATTCCGAGAATTCGACGGTTTGTGTGACGGTATCATCGGGTGGGTTGACCCGGCTGATCGTGGCCGTTTCTGCTTCTGGCTCGGGCAGGGCACGGTCGAGGGTCGGATGCTGACTGATGAATTCACGGCGTGATGCTTCGGCAGCCAAGCCCGTGGGCACACCGACCGATGCCGCTCTCGGTACTTCCACCGGCGTGGTGGTGGGCGTCGCCGGCGTGTTGACACCCAGGGCGTCGATCGCATCGATCAATTGTTCGTAGCTTGGCGGACGTGAATCGGGATCTGGATCGAGTAATCCCAACAGCAACGACATTTGGTCCTCCGGCAACCTGACTGCAAGGTCGTCCGGATGGGGCATCAGTCGCTCCGATTTCTGTTGATACAGTGCGGCGATGCTGCGGCCTTGATGCGGCGGTTTGCCGAACAACAGGTGCCAGGCGGTCGCGCCCAGCGAGTACATGTCGCTGCGAAAGTCGACTTCGCGCCCGCCGAACTGCTCGGGCGACATGTAGGCGGGGCTTCCCATCACTTTGTCGCCGGTCGTCAGTTTCAGTTGTTCGGCGGATTGATCGGCAAACATCGCCAGTCCGAAATCAGCGATCTTGACGATTTCGGTTTTGGTCGCGGAGCCTTCCGGTGGAGGCAGCAGGATCAGATTGGCCGGTTTGATGTCTCGGTGAATCAGGTTCTGGCCGGCGGCGTGATACAGCCCCGACGCGACTTGACGCACGATCGACCAGGCGGCTTGCGGCGGCATCAGCCCGCTCTCGCGCACCAGTTCCTCGCAGGTGCGTCCAGGGACAAACTCCATCGCAAAGTAATACCGCCCATCGTGCTTGCCGAAGTTCAGGGCCTGGACGATGTTGGGGTGTTGGAGTCGGGCGAGCGCCTTGGCTTCGCGTTCGAAACGGGCTGCGGCGTTCGGCTGCGCCACGTTGCTGATCAAAATGATCTTGAGTGCCACAATCCGCTCCAGGTCGATCTGCAGCGCGCGGTACACCGCACCCATTGCACCGCGACCGACCAGGTTCAAAATCTGGTACCCCGGTGCGACGTCCATCGGGTGTTGCAGCGAATAGACGATGTCGACATCCGCGGGCGTCAGCAAGCCACGTTGCAGGGCTGTCTGCGAAATGTCTCGTCCCGATTCACCCAGGTTTTCACTCAACGATTTCGCATCGGTTTCCTGGAGCAACTGGAGTTCAAGACAGGTCTCGATGAATTTCCTCTCCTGGTCGACGCTCGGCATGTTCGATTCGGTTGTCCGTCGAATGGTCTATCGGTTCAATTGTTCGAGTTGCCGGAGCACCGAGTCGACGGTGGGGCGGTCGGCGATCGATTCGCCGACGTATGCAAACCGGACACGCCCTTGCCGATCGATGATGTAGGTGGAGGGCTTGGCAAGTTCCGCTCGGATCCCCAACTGATCGACGCCCATCAAATTGATATCCAACAGAATCGGATACGGAATGTCTTCGTTGGGAATTTCGCCCCCCTTGATCCGCTTGGTCAACTCGCTCAACTTCGGAGCCTCTTCTTCGGTTTCGGTCGGGAAGATGACGACGAGCTGCGCATCGTAGGGTTCCAGTTCGTCGAACCGCCGCGCCCAACGTGACGTTTGCGATGCACAATAAAAACACACGCCTCCGTACCAACCGCGGGTGATGACCAGCACCAGATACTCTCGCGTCATGACCTCGGACAACGCGACCTCATTGCCGTCTTTGTCGGTGAATCGCAAACCCGAAAAGTCCTCGATTGTGATCGGTTGCGAAGCGGACACCTCGGCAAATCGAACGCCGTCGTCGGGAATGCGGCTGCACCCGAGCGTCGCGAAGGCGAGCACGGTGGCGAACAATACAATCGAGAACGGAAACCTGTCAAACACCTGATGACCTCTCCTGGGGGTTAGTCGTAAATTGTAGGGGGTCAGCTAGGTCTGCGGTGAAAGAACCGCCGGAGTGCGGCGGAATGGCAGAAAAACGGGGATCAGAAAAATGGGAAAGGAGTGTCCAGAGAATAAGCTCGCTCTTGTCGTCCATACTGTTTTTCTGCCCCCCCGTTTTTCTGCCATCTTCATTGGAACTCCCCGGTCGGTTTGAGCCCCAACTCATCGAGCTGGACGTTGGCAGCGAAGGCGGGTGCCGGATCCCATATTTCGCTCCGGCTTGATCGCTTGCTAGAGTCCTGCAATCGACGGGGTTCAATCGACCAAATCGCGTGGAACATGATGTTTCCCGCAGCCGACGCACGGATGGATTGCAGAATTGAGAGCGAGGACGTTTCTAGCCGCAGTGCTTTCGGTCGTGGTGATGCCGATGCTCATCACCAGGTTTGCCGATGCGCAGGAAACGTTACGTTCGGTGGGCGCCGAATCCGTCGTTCACGCATCGGTCTTGAGCACAGCGTCCCCGACCCCTTCCGGGATGACGCCCGAGCGTCTTCGGCAGCTGATGCGTCCCAGTTTTCGGTTGGGATATCAGTGGCTGGCTGAAGCGGACGAGGTTGAGCTTTCATCGTATGACGCACGAGTCACGATGCCGTTGTATCCGATCTTCGGTCCCCCTCCGCCGATGGTCAGCCTGGGATTCGAATTCACCGATTTGAAGGCACCGGCGGTTTTCCATCTGCCGGGCGATCTGTACGAGACTTCAATCGGGTTGTCATGGATGCGCCGGCGCAACGATCGATGGTCGTTTCGCTGGATGCTGGGTGTGGCCAACGCGACCGATGGCGACAACCACTCCGGCGACGCGTGGCAGTTTCGCGGCGGCGGGTTTGCGATTTACCAACCCAACGAGCGTTGGACGTGGACGTTCGGTGCGATCGCACTTGGTCGTAATGACATTCCGGTGGTGCCGGCGATCGGGTTCATCTACCAGCCCAATCCCTGTCTGCGATTCGACGCTTCGTTCCCTCGACCCCGCGCGTCGCTGTTGTTGGCCGACAATGGAGTTCGCCAACAATGGGGCTACGTCGGCGCCGGGATGGAGGGTGGAACCTGGGGCTACCAGCAAAACGACGGCGCTAACGATCAACTGACGTATCGCGATTGGCGATTCGTGCTCGGCTGGGAATCGACGCCTCGTCGCGAAGCCGGAATGCCGTTCGCGCTGGGACGCAAGATTTCTGCCGAAGTGGGATACGCGTTTGGTCGGCGGTTCGAATTCGAACGGCGGCGCGGTGATCTGGATATCCAAGACGCGGTACTGATTCGGATCGGGACCCGTTTTTAGCGGCGGGTGTGATTGAGAGTCACCAAAAGCGTCAAACCGTCAAAGAGATATTGCCCAACCAGCGGCGTCACCGTCTTGATCGACGGGATGAAAAGCGCTCCTTGCAGGTAAGCCATCAAGATGTGAAAGAAAAAGGTACCGAACAGACACACCGGTAACCACATGATCAAGCGTTGTGCGACGACCGGCCAAAGGGCCCCCCGGAAAATAGCCAGCCACATCACGGCAAGGGCTGCACCAGCAAGCCCCATCAGTAAGGCGAGCGACACTTGAGTCGCGCCGGGCGAATCCGAGGTCCAGCCATTGGAACGCAAGATTTGTTGCACGATCAGCAGTCCGACTGCAACGAACGTGGTCCACAAGATCAGATTCCCGATGCTGAACGAAAATTTTCTCAGTCGGACGCCGTGGACGACACGATTGCTGTGTTTTCTTCGCGACGATTTCGAAAATGTGTCCAGACAGGTCGCACCCGTCATCGTCGCCAAGGCTTGCGTCGTGACGACAATCACCCAACAGACTTCAGAGGCGTCGCCAAAGCCGACGAACCGAAACGGCGTGATGATCCACCAGCACAGAATCGAAACGAACGTCAACGCGGCACAGGGCACTGCGGCGTGACCACGAAAATCAGCTGCCCAAAGGGCGACCATCGAGCACTGACTGAGCACAAATCCGACCAGCAGCAACCAATGATTTTCCACGCCCTGCCACCGCGTGACCGAAAACGCCGATGCGACAAGCACCAACGCGTACAGCGTGAGGCAGATATTACGAACGAACTTTCTTGCGTTCGTTTCGTTCCCGTGGGCGGCGCCGGACTTCCGTTTTGACGGTGGCATCGGTTTAATGCGGTTCGTGTCTGATGCGGAGGAACGCAACGCTGGAGCGCCGATAGACGAAATCGGTGTGTGGAGCGTGTTGCAGACCGGGAAGGCAGTGAGATTCTAGACAGCAACGTCTTGGGTGTGGAATGTGACCAAAAACCATGCGGATGATGACTCCGCGATCATTCCCCCGTGGGCATGGGCGAACGTCCTGTCGCTCGATTCGGTGGCCGTCGGATTGGTTTGGTTGCTGGTGTTCACCGACGAGTATTGCGATCGACTGCCCTTGTGGTACGAATTCGCGATCATCGGGTTGTCGATCTGGCTGGTCTACACCGCCGATCGGCTGTTCGATTCGATCCGCCTGGACACCCGCCGTCGGCACTCGATACGCCATCACTTTCACCATCGCTATCGAAAGCCACTTTGTCTGGGATGGTTTCTGGCGTTGAGCTTGGACACCGCTCTGGTCGTCGCGTTTGCGTCCGAAGATCAATTGCGTTGGGGGTGTGCCGCGATCGCCATCGTCGTGGCGTACGTGGCTAGCGTGCAGTTTCCGAGAAACTCGGCGCGATGGTTGCCCAAGGAATTGCAGGCCGGGCTGGTGTTTGCGTTTGGGGTCAGTTTGAACGCGTGGACCGCATGGACGCCCCAGGGGACTTTTTCGCTGCCGGTTTCGGTGGGGATGGCTGCGATCTTATTTACCGCGAACTGTCTGACGATCGCGATGTTGGAGCGTGATTTGGATCGGATTCAAGCGTTTGACTCATGGGTGTTGCGTGCGCCGGGCACTGTCGGTGTTTTACCAGGCGCGCTGATTCTGCACGCCTTGATCGCGGCAGCATGGGTTGCGATCGATTCGATTCCGCCGAGGATCGGGTTCTGTTTGATCGCCAGCGATGCGATGCTGCTCGTGTTGGCCGTCGTCGGTTCACGGTCTTTGACGTCGGGAGCTGTTGATGGGGCGGGTTTTGTTTCAACCGGTCAATTGGTTGCCTTGGCGGATGTTGCGTTGGTGATACCGCCGGTTGTCTTTTGGGTCGCCCGTTCGGTCGTCGAGAGTCTTTCCGGAAACGCGGTAGGATGATCCCAGCACGTGGCGTGAGCCAGTGGCGGGTGGTGACCATGGATACAACACTCGCCGCTCGCTAACGCGTCCCGCTGGTAAAATCACGCTGATGAAAAACAACGCACAATCGGTACGGGGATACGACCGCCTGGCGACGGTCTATCGTGGACTGGAAATCTGCCTGTTCGGTAACGCACTGCACCGGGCGCGTCTCGCGCTGCTGGACCAACTTCCACGCGTTGACCGCGCGTTGGTGCTCGGAGACGGGACAGGGCGGTTGCTCGAACAGCTCTGCATCACTCAACCGGATTGCCGGATCACGTCGGTCGACCAGAGCCGTCAAATGCTGAATCATCAGAAACGACGGGTCGAACGGATCGGTGCCCTGGATCGCGTTGAGTTCGTTCAAGCCGATGCACGATCGTACGACGTGCCGGAAAACCAGTTCGACCTTGTGGTGGCCGCATACTTTTTGGATTGTTTCACCGAAGAGGAGTTGGCCGGATGTTTGCCCCGGTTTCTTGCCGGCCTCCGTGATGAAGGCATCTTCTATTTCGTCGATTTTGTCTGGCCGCCGCCGGGCTGGCGGCGGCGACAAGCCACCGTGTACCAGTGGCTGATGCACCGTTTCTTTCGTTGGCAAACGGGATTGCCGAATCGACGATTAGTCGATCTGAACGCGGTGTTGGCAAAACAGAGTCTAGTGCTGCATCGCTCCGCAGATCGAATCCACCCGATGATGGCCTGTCGCTGCTATCGCGTACAAACCGTTGGTGTCTAGCCTTTAAGCGATTCTCGGTCGCTGCGACGCAGCG
>NZ_JANZKV010000050.1 GCF_025060895.1 Stieleria sedimenti
ACCCTACGAGCGCCTTAATTCGGCGCGATCGCGATGTCTGTTTCAGTGACCGCAGTCCGGCCAGATGGATGCGGCCGGTAAAGATTGTGCGGGAATTGACGATTAGGGTTCACTGGGGGGAGTCCCGCCGTGTCCGATGGCGTGTCGAGGGGCGCGAACGAACTTTCGCAGCGCGGCCCTCTCTGGCATTTGCTTGCTGCGCAAACGCCGTCTCTCCCAGAGGGAGAGAATCTAAATCGGTTGCCAACTCCTGCAGCAAAAAAATTGACGTCCAGAGGGAGGCTGACGACAACTTTGTGGATGAACGGATCGCTTCAAAGGAAAGGCGTTTTCGTTTCGCTCAAGGTGGGGGGTTCCCTCCCCTATGTCTTCGCCCCCCATCCGAGTCTTCTGATTGACCGGCGCGGTCGTGTGACTTAGCTTGCCTGTCGCGAATGTTGCGATTGTTTGGAAAATCCGACGGGGGTTGTCGCCGTTCGCGCCTCCCACGCGTTCAAGAACGCGAAGGGGTCTATTCCAAATGGCTCGCGAGAGATGGCTCGTCCGTTGAGGGTTCGCCGGATCGCTGAGCCGAATCCTTTTCAAGGTGAGAGCGATGCTGTTGCGGACAGGGGCTTGGATCCGGTTGCTGATTTGCGTGCTTGCAGTCGGCTTGAAGGTGCCCGCAGTCGATGCGGGCACGTTTGAGGTCGATTCGCGTCGTGACGTTGCGGTGGCGAAGCGCAAGATCCGCGCCGCACAGTTTCTCTCGCGCGCGACCTTTGGCCCCAACCTTCAGCAGATCGAAGCGTTGGCCGAGCGGATGGCGCAGATCGGGACGCGGCGTGCGTGTGAAGAGTGGATCGATCAGCAGATGGCCGTGCCGGCGGCTTATCACCGTCCGTTGGCGGTCGACATGATCGCCCGCGATGGGCTGAATTCCCGACAGAACGACGCCTACATCCAGCGTTACCGCTATCACGCCTGGTGGCATTGTGCGTTGGCCGGCGAAGATCAACTTCGTCAACGCGTGGCGTGGGCGCTGATCCAGATTCTGGTGACCAGCCAGGACGGTGCAGGGTTCAACGATGTCGGCGCCGGGCATTACAGCGGGGAAGGGCGGTGGCTTGGTCCGACACACTACTACGACTTGATGGTCAAGCATGCCTTCGGCAACTATCGCGAATTGTTGGAGGACGTGACTTATCACCCGGTTATGGGTGTCTACTTGAGTCACATGCGAAACCGAAAGACGGATGAGGCTGCCAATCGATTTCCGGACGAGAACTATGCCCGAGAGATCATGCAGTTGTTCACGATCGGACTGTACGAACTGCATCAAGACGGACGGCTGAAGACGGACGAATCCGGCAATTTGATCCCGACCTACGACAACGAAACCATCAAGGAGTTCGCCAAGGTCTTTACGGGGTTGGCGTTCAAGCCGCATCCCAATGCGACGGGGACGGGGCGGTTCTGGTGGGGCAACGAATTTGAAGAGCCGATGGAGATGTTCGACTTCGAGCATGAGCCCGGTTTGAAAACGTTGCTCGGCGGGGAAGTGATCGGTAGTGAAACGAGTGTGGATGGGGATGCCGATATCGCCGCGGCGCTGGACAACTTGCTGGCCCATGACAACGTGGCTCCGTTCCTTTCGCGACGATTGATTCAGCGGTTGGTCAAAAGCAATCCTTCCCGAGGTTACATTCGACGTGTCGCTCGAAAGTTCAACAACAACGGGCAGGGCGTCAAGGGTGACTTGGCCGCGGTCGTCAAGGCGGTGCTGCTGGATCCGGAAGCGTGGAGCGGTCAGCGGTTGCTGGGCCGCAGTCGGCCCTACCGCGTGGAGGTGATTGCCCGGGGAACCGATTACTCGACACTTTCTGAACCGGTGATTCGATACACGCGATTGCTGCGGGGCGTCAACGCGACCAGCAATCATCACAGCGGCCGCGCGATGTTGATGTCACAGAATTACAACTGGACTCAAGAGCCGTACTTGTCGCCGACGGTGTTCAATTTTTATTTGCCCGACTACCAACCGCCCGGCAGCTTGCTCGGTTACACGCCGTCGCGTCGAATCCCGAACGGATTCTTGGCCGCCCCGGAGTTTCAAATCAAAACCCCGGTGACCTCGAATCGATTGGCCGGGCGATACATCTGGGACATCTCCAATCAAATGTCACAACAGCGTTGGTCCAACAACACCAGCGGGGTCTCTCACAACAGCGACATGGTTTTCCATTTGGAAGAGGAAGAACTGCTGTGTACCGAGGATCAAGACATGCACGAACTGATGGATCGGTTTGATTTAGTGTTTTGTTATGGTTCGATGCCCCAGGACTACAAGGAGAGGGTGGTCGAGGTCACGACGGCGGAGACGGCGTGGATGAAGACTAACCCGACCTGGCGTCCAAGGATGGAGGAGTTTCGGGTCAACGCGGCACTGATGGCGACCGTGTTGTCTCCGTTCGCCGCCGTCACGCAGTAGTTCGCCATGCAGTCGCTCATCGCGGAATCCGACGTCGATGATTCTGCTTCCCCCTGTTCCCGTACCGGACCGATTGTCATGAGACCTACACATCGCATCCACCGCGAGCCGCTTCGTCGAGATGTTTTGAAACTGGCCGGCGGTTGTGCGGCGCTGACGAACACGTCGTTGTTGTCGACGTTGTTCAGCCTGTCGGCAACCAATGCCGCCGTCGCCGCGAATGACTTGAGCGGCTACAAGGCACTCGTCTGTGTGTTCATGTACGGCGGCAACGATTCATTCAATATGCTGACGCCGCTGGATGCCGCCGAGCGGGCCGATTACCTGACCGCACGCGGAGGCGTTTATCAGCCGGGTAACGGCGCGCTGGGTTTGCCCGAAAATGAATTGCATCCGATCACCGACAATTCGACCGGGCGAACCTTCGGCATCCATCCGGGCATGGGAGACGTGCAGCAGATTTACCAGGCCGGTGATCTGACGTTTCTGTGCAACATCGGCAGCTTGGTCGAGCCGACGACGATGGCGCAGTACCAGTCGCGATCCAATCTGCCGCTGGGGTTGTTTTCCCATGCCGACCTGCAACGCCACTGGATGACCTCGGTTCCACAAACCCGTTCGCAGGTGACCGGCTGGGCCGGACGAATGGCTGATCTGATCACCAGTCAAGTCAATTCAAACGACAACATCTCGATGAACATCGCACTCAACTCGGTCAACATGATGCAGACCGGTGGATCGGTGATTCCGTACATCGTGACCAACTCCGGCGCCAGCGAAGTGGGATGGTATGGCCAAACGTGGACGCAGGCCAAGATCTACACGCAGTTGACCGATGACGTTCTGTCGCGATCCTACGGGAACTTGGTGGAGCAAACGTTCGCCAATGCCAATCGCAACGCGCTCGACTCGGCGATCGCGTTCAACGAGGCCGCCAATGCGGTCAACTTGAACACGACGTTCCGGACCACCAACAACAGTCTGTCCAGTCAGTTGCAGATGGTCGCCAAAACGATCGGCGCACGCGATGCGATCGGGCACTCGCGGCAAATCTTCTTCGTCAACATCGGCGGTTGGGACAACCACGACGAGCTGATCAATAACCAGCAAACCAATTTGACCCGTGTCAGCGAAGCACTGAAAGATTTTTATGACGCGATGACGGAATTGGGTGTCCAGAACGATGTCGTCACCTTCACCGCCAGCGACTTCGCCCGCACGCTCAACAGTAACGGACGCGGCAGCGATCACGCCTGGGGCGGCAACCAGATCATCATGGGCGGGCCGGTGACAGGAAATCAATTGTGCGGCACGTATCCGGATTCGTTGGCGCCCGGCAACCCGCTGGATCTCGGCCGCGGCCGTCTGTTGCCGACGACGTCGGTCGATGAAATGTGGTGCGAATTGGCGATGTGGTACGGTCTGGAAAATGACCATCAAATGGAAAGTATCCTGCCCAACATCCGCAACTTCGTCAACAAAGGACAGGCGACCTATCCGCTCGGGTTCTTGGCATAGAAATGGGGACGTTTGTTAGCGGCAGGACGCGAGCCCTCCGGTCTTTCGGCGTGCTATTGAGCTGCCACCGGACGGCTCGCGCCGTTCCGCTAACACTGTCGGTTGATTGTTAGCGGCAGGACGCGAGCCCTCCGGTCTTTCCGGGTGCTATCGAGCTGCCACCGGACGGCTCGCGCCGTTCCGCTAACTCCTTCCGCACCAACCGGTCGGTTCAATCGAGGGTGTCGTCGGGTAGCGGTTCGTTGCCGTTGGGTGTGACCAACGCGGCGAAGGTGCGCGGCGACAAATCGTTGCGGAGAAAGTGGCCGCGGCCATCGACCGTCGCCATCGTCACGCCGCTGGCCATTCTGCCGCCCGGTTCGATCCCAACCGTTCCGTTGATCACGCCTTTCATCGCCGTGTAATCAAGGTCCACCGGTTCGGCCCAGCCTCCGATCGCGCGGTTGACTGGCGGGGCGCCGGCGATCACCAGAAGGGTCTGGGACGCATTGTCTTGGATCTTGTCGGGAGACAAGGGACCCGAGGGAGGAAACAGCGTTCCCGGGCCCGTGATCAAGTAGTATCCCGACTGCGTCCCGGCTCGGTTGCTGTCGTTCGGGTGCACGTACACCGAGGGCATCGAGTAGCTCGCTTGCAGGTTCAACTCGTGGTCCCATGGTTTGCTAAGATCAAACTGGTCGTAGGTCTCCTGTTCCCCGAGGTAAGGCAGGATCAGCACACGCCACGAATGCATCGGGATCCCGGCGCTGTCGCGAAGCGTTGCCGGTGGATACGTTCCATAGTCGGCCGCGTACGCATTGAGTGCCGCGGCGATGCTCTCCAAGTTCTTGATCGACGAGTTTTGGATGCGGATCTCGGCAAGTCGTGAAACGCTGTCGCCGCCAAAGCGAATGGCGGCAAACGCGATGCAAATCAGCATCGTCAGGACAACGCCCGCGGAAATCAGCACGCCGAGGGGGCGTTTGTTTGCGGGGCGGGACGGGGAAGTCGTCGAAGCGGCGAAGTCGGGCAGCTGGATCGGTGCGCCGCACGAAAAACATTCGCCGGACTTTCCGCTGTACCGATCCTCGACCTGAGTTTGCGCGTGGCAGTGCGGGCAGGTAAACAGGTATGACATGAATGGTCAAACGACTTGCGAGACGTAGAGTACGTGATGATGATTGACAGCGCGCCCGAGAGCGCGAGCGATTCATTCTAGAGGACAATAAGTTGAAAGTGGTGTTGCAGCGGGTCAGTCAAGCGAGTGTTTCGGTCGAAGGAGAGGTTGTCGGCCAAATCGGAGCGGGTTTTTTGGCCTTGGTCGGAATCGGTCACGCGGACAATGAATCGGTCGTCAGCTGGATGGCAGAGAAGACGGCCGTGTTACGCGTCTTCGAAGACGACGCCGGGAAAATGAATCGGTCGCTGATCGATATCGGCGGCAGTGTTTTGGCCGTCAGCCAATTCACGCTCTACGGCGATTGTCGCAAGGGTCGCCGTCCGGCGTTTACCGACGCCGCCGACCCGGCGATCGCGGAGCGGTTGTACGAGCTGTATGTCGAGAAGCTGAAAGGGCAGGGGATTGGTGTCGAAACCGGAGTCTTCGCCGCAGACATGAAAGTTTCGTTGGTCAACGACGGTCCGGTCACGATGTTGCTGGAACGGTGAAGGGGGGAGTTTCAAGTTTCAAGTTTCAAGTTTCAAGTTTCAAGTTTCAAGTTTCAAGTTTCAAGTTTCAAGTTTCAAGTTTCAAGTTTCAAGTTTCAAGTTTCAAGTTTCAAGTTTCAAGTTTTTTGGGAACTGGGTGCTCTCGACTCCCCTTCTCCCCTTCTCCCCTTCTCTCCTTGTCTCCTTGTCTCCTTGTCTCCCTCTCTCCCCCTCTACTTCCGCTCCGCGGAAGGACGCGAAGCGCTAAAGCCTAATTCGGGCAGTTGCCACTGTGGCGCCGTCCAGTCGGATGGCGGAGACGTCGGAGTGTATTGCCAGCCGGGTTGTGTGAGATCGTACTTGGCGCGTTCGCGCAGCCGCGCCGCGATCTTGTTGTCACTCCATGCGGTGTAGCAAAGCCCAAACAGGAGCGCGTACACAAACACGTTGGCGATCGCGTCGTTGCCAAGGAACTTGAGTGCAGTTCCAAAAGACTTCTTCGTGCGCAGCCGTGCCACGCCGACTTCGACGGCCCAGATTTCGTCCAAGATCAAGTGGACCAGAAAGCCGACGACAACTGCCACCGCTTTGTAGGCCCGTTCGGCGTCGCTAGTGGTCGGCATCGCCAGGTAGGCGATCAATCCCGATACCCCCGCGGCAGGCAAGCTGTGCCACATGCCGCGGTGGACGGTGAAGCGTTTGAAGAATTCAAAAGCGCCGAATCGGATCACGACATAGATCAGCATCGCCGCCAAAGCCATCGACTCGTGGGACAGGTCGTAGTCGCGAAAGCGATTGAGCATCATCATCGGGGCGACTGCCGCAGTGAACATGCTGATCTCGCGCAGCGGAATGCCACCGTCGCTATCCAAGTCCGGAAGCATGCCGCTGACCGAACAGAGACCACCGGCCAAGATCCCATTTTCCAGCGTCATCGATTGCGAGGTCACGCCCCAGTAACCGTAGGCGATCCCGACAAGCGTGCTGGCGCTGATGTGGGTTTTGAAATCTGCCACGCTAGCAAATGGGTGAGGGGCAGGGGAGGGCGGTCGTGCAAATTGGAAACTCGGTACATACCGCTTTCGATGGTCTGCTGCCAAGACTGGATTGCGATTGGTCTTCGCTTGCGGCGCGTCGATCGCGTATAAGTCATCGCGGCGACGCCCTGCCCTCGGTCCTGTCGGATCGTTGCGGTCACGGGCGGCGTGCAATGTCAACGACGTTGGCGCAGGAAGTGTTAGCGGAACGGCGCGAGCCGTCCGGTTTCAGCGTGAAAGACCGGAGGGCTCGCGCCCTGCCGCTAACAAAAGACATTTCGCGTGGCGTCAAAACTGGAGGCGTCGAGCGGCTGTAGTGCACGTGATTGGCGAGATTGAAGTTCAAGGACAGAGTTGCGAGGACAACGGCTTGTGGAGACCTATGACATCTTGATGCTGATCGTGCTCGCCGCTGCCGCCATTTTTGGCGCGGTCAAGGGCTTCGCATGGCAGTTGGCTTCCATCGCGTCGATCGTGGTCAGCTATTTCGTGGCCTATCGATTCCGCGAACCGCTCAGCCATTCGATCGTCGCCGAACCTCCCTGGAATCGCTTTCTGGCGATGTTGATTCTGTTCGTGGGGACGTCGCTGGTCGTCTGGGTTGCCTTCAACATGGTCCGCCGGACGATCGACCGAATGAAGCTGAAGGAATTCGATCGCCAGATCGGAGCGCTGTTCGGTCTGCTCAAGGGGGGGCTGTATTGCACGCTGATCACGCTGTTCGCCGTCACGCTGATGGGGGACGGAATTCGCGAAAAGATTGTTGCTAGCAAAAGCGGCCGATTCATCGCCCGGCATCTCGACCGCAGCGAGTCGGTGATCCCACCGGAGATCCATCAGTTTTTGCGTCCGTACTTGGAGCGATTCGATGCAGAGTTCGAGGGCTCCCAAACGCAGCCCGATGCCGGGTTGGCCGGCCGGCTGATCGACGCATCTGAAGGCGTCGAGGGCGTCTTGGTCGATGAGATGAGAGACCGATTGCAGCCTGTGTTTTCACCCGAGCAGAACAGCACGCTCGCACGCCCGGCCGGTTGGCGACCGTGAATGTTGAGCTCCAGCGGGACGCGTCAGCGACCGGCGCGTGATCGCATTCCAGCAGGGCAGCGCAGCGGACGGTGTCGAAGCGGAAACTCACTCAAACACGGGGTTTTTTGCAGTCCCAATACAACATAAGAGTGATTATCGGACGTTGCAGGGGCGGTGTTTTGTGCCCTGATTTGTGCTTTCAGCCTCGCTGCTGTGTTCGCTGCGTACTGCGAACCGAGTACTGCGAACCGAGTACTGGGTACCGGGTGCTGCGTACTGATTACCGAGTACTGAGTGCCGAGTACTGATTACCGAGTACTGATTACCGAGTACTGAGTGCCGAGTACTGAGTGCCGAGTACTGAGTGCCGAGTTGTGTGTTTGCTTGGTTGTCGACAACCAAGCGATTTCACCGCGCTCGGTTGTCGACAACCGAGCGGTAGCGGAAGCCGCGACGGCTTTGGGCGGCTGTGCCGCCGAGCCAAATCGCTTGTCGCGTCTTTACCGTCGTCGGCGACGCGATCGCAGCAAGCCGAACGTGCAAACCAACGACAACGCCAGCGCGCTGGACGGTTCCGGGATCGCGGTCACTTGACTGCTCAGCGTGAGCGCCCGTCCGAAGAACCCTCCCCCGGAGTTGGCGGCGGCCGATTCGAGTCCGAAGCCGACGGTTTGGAACGTCGTGAAGTCGCCATCGACGGCGGAACCGTCGGAAAGGACAAACCGGGTTTCTCCGACCGTCGGTGCACGCAGCGTGACCGTTCCCAGCGAGGCTTCGAAGATGCCGTTGCCGCGATCGATCGAGGTGCGTCCGGGTTGGCCGAAGCCGGGGCCGAAGGCAGCAAAGGTCAACGTCGACGGGCTGGATCCGGCGTCAAAGCCACCGTCGCCGTTGAGTGTCAGCGATTCGAACAAGCCATCGCTGCCGATGCTTTGCAGCGAGAGATTGAAGGCGTTCAGATTCGCTGTGCCGATCAAGGTGCTGTCGGATCCGGTGGCGGTTTCTCGCAGAACAACTTCCGCATTGAGTGCTTCACCGGCCGTGGTTGCAATCGCGCTGTCCATGCCGTCGCCACGATTGGTCCGCAGCAACAGGTCGTAGGTGAGTTCGGCTTGGGCCGAGGAAAGCGTCGTCAAGAGGACAATCGCAAAGGTGGTTATTCGCAAATTCATTTTGTAATCTCGGAATGGTAGTCGTAGAAAACGGAGTGAAAGGTTGAATCGAATGAAACGTAAGTTCGCACCCCGTGGGGCGCGAACGTCAAAGGGCTGCCGGGATTTGGACCTACTGACGTGGCGAACCGAAGATGGTCGGGATCAGGTCGTTCAGGTCGATGCCGTTGATCGATCCATCGCCGTTGGTGTCCAGGTCGAATCGGTATTCGTTGGGATTGAACAGCGAGGGAATGATCGAGTTCAAATCGATCCCGTTGCGGAACCCGTCACCATTGGCGTCACCGAGCAGACGAAAGAAATCGTCATTGGGTGTTCCCGACGCGTCATGGCCACCGAAGGCATAGTCAACGGCCATCGCGGTTGCTCCGGCGGTCGCTCGGACTTGGGTTCCCGCAATGTCGAGTCGGTAGTTGCCATCGGCGAGCGAATTGCCTTGCAGGCCGGAACCGTTTCGCGTCACCACGCTTGCTCCGGCGGCGAAGGAAAGCACGGCAATCGTTTTCCCTCCGCTGTTGTTTGCGGCGATGTCCAGTCCGGTGACTTGCGTCGACGTATCGACGTTGGTCAACGTGAACGCCGATTGCAGCGCGGCGTGGTCCACTTCGGTATCGAACGTCACGGTCACGGACGTGATCTGCGATCGCGACGCTGATCCATCGTTGATCACGACCGACTCGACTTGGGGCGTCGCCGGCGTCGAACCGATCGCGTACACACGCAAGGTGTTGCTGACTTCGTTGCTGACGACCAACAACGGCGAACCGCTCGGGCTGTCGCTGGACGAAATGAACGTCAGTCCTTCGGGGCTGACGTCTGCGGTGTCATGAAGCACTTGTGACAGCGTGACGTTGGTCGGGTCGGTGACGTCGAACACCATGATGGCGTTGGCGCGTTCGAGTCCGACAAACGCGTAAGTGCGTCCGTCGATCTGTCCGATCGTGACACCTTCGGGTTCGGTCCCCTTGTTGTCGCTTCGTCCATCGGGGTACAGCCCGAGCAGGCCGGTGGCTCGTGCGAGCACGTCGCCGCTGTCGAACACCATGTCACCCGCTTCGTTCCAGATCGAGAACGATCGGGCACCGAAGGAATACAGTGCGTCGAAGTCACCGTCGCCATCGGGATCACCGACGATTCCGCTCAGTTCCAACTCTCCCGCCGACGCTGCGGATTGCAGTGCCGCGGCGTTGGGGAACATTGTCGGGTCCAACGTGACGCTTTGGACGTCCGTTTCTTCGGCGTCGCGTGCATCGCCTTCGTTGGCGGTGACATAGTAGGTCACGCCATCCACTTGGTAGCTGGCGATCGCATCGGGTTGGAACAAGCCTCGAACCGGGAAGCTCCCCAGCGTCAGCGCGTCGGGGGAATTGTTGGTCGGATCGATTTGAGCATTCGCCGCGTTGTGGTCCTTGTAACCCAAGGGAAGAATTCGGGTGATGGTCGCAGTCGCGAGATCGACGTCGGCAAACGCATTGTTTTCCTGAAGCGTCACCCGTGCGGTGGTTCCATCGGCCGAGACCGCGATGTACTCCGGTTCGACGTCTTGGGAGACGCTCTTGCCGGGGCTCAATTTGACACCCGCATCTCGCAGTGCTTGTTCGCTCCCGTCAAAGGCGGCGAAGCCAGCGGTTTGAACCGTCGCGGTTGCCACACCGCCGGAAAGGTCGATGATGCTGACCGAGCCGACGGGATCCGCCGCGGGGCTTGGGTTGGAATTCAGGAACGCAAGTTGTCCGCCTTCGACCAGATCGTTGTCATTGATCCGCGAATCCGTGTTGACGTCGGTTTGGTCCTCGATGCCGTGTGCTTGGATATCGAACAGGAACAGCGATCCGGGGATTTCGCCGAACAGCGTGGAAACATCCAGGATGCCGGAGGTTTCCCATTGCCCTGTGACGCCGGCGTCGGTGTCAAACGGCGTGCCGCTTGTCGACGGATCCAGCACGATGCTGCGATCGATCGAAGCGACGCGAACGGTCTCGCCGGTTGCCGGATCCAGTCGCACAATGCCGGCTTCGCTCGGGTTGGTGGCACCGGCGCCGAACAGCGGTTCACCGAGCAGGGTTGCGTTTTCCGCCTTGTCTTCCTGGATGTAGATGAAGCCATCATCGGCCCAGTCCAGGTTGTCGGGGCTACGCAGGGCTCGGGTCAGATCGGCATCGCCGTCATAGATGATGTCGATCGTTGCGGTGGGGGCGGCGAGGTTGGTGAAATCGGTCGTGATCGTGTAGATCGTTCCGAAGGTGTCGACACCGCCGACGTAGTTGTCCACGCCGGTCGATGCCAGCACAACTTGGTTGCCCATCGCGGGGTTGGTGGCCACGTCTTCGGGGCGTGAGAATCCGAACGCACCGACCGCTTCAGCTCTCAGCCACAGCGTGCGTTGTGTCGGATAG
This sequence comes from Stieleria sedimenti, assembly GCF_025060895.1. GTDB lineage: Bacteria > Planctomycetota > Planctomycetia > Pirellulales > Pirellulaceae > Stieleria > Stieleria sedimenti. The sequence goes on from NZ_JANZKV010000050.1 coordinate 11,246, forward strand.
CCGTACTCGTCGAATCCGCTGCTGCCGTCTTCGGACGGAGTGTTCGGATTTCCGCCGGTCATGATGCCGCTTTCGAGCTCCACCCAGGCACCGCCCAAGCTGGTCGGGGTTCCGCCTAGGGCGTTGAAGTCGGTGGGGTCGACGGTTCCGTTGTCGGCGACCCAGACGAACAGCGATCCGTCACGCAGTCCGTTGCGTGCCAGGAAGTCACCGCCGGCATCCTTCTGACCGACGTACAAGTAAATCGGTGCCGCTTCCCTGCCCTCGTCGTTGAGCGGATCCGCATCAAACGGTGAGGTGTCATCGGAAAGCAGGAACGCGACGTGGGTCGTGGTGCCCGTGTCGACTTCGGTGATGTTTTCCCAAGCACCCCGCCCCATCGCCGGGACGTGCCAGATTTCACCGGTCGCGACATCGAGTGCCCATTCGGCTCCACCGACCGAATTGAATCCGCCGCCGTCTTCTTCACCGGCGAAGAAGATTCGATCTTCGGTCCCCTGCCCTGCCCCGAATTGATGCGGCTCGATCAAAACGGCCGAACAGAAGCGGCTGAATCCGGTGAAGTTGTTGGCCAGGAACGAGTTGTCCGTCGCGACGGCTCCGGTGGCATCGTAAATCGTGTCATAGGCTAGTCCGCCGTCGACGATTTGACGCGTGGCTTTGTCGATATCGAAGTACGAAATGCGTGCGCCTTCGAGCGTCAACGACCCGCCGGCGCCGTCGGTGACGGTGTAGTCGTATCCACGAGTGCTGAGCAATTCATGGGTGGCAAAGACACGCACGGTCGAACCGTCGAGTTCATAAGCGCCGAGTCCATCCAGCACGCCCGGCGGGACATAGTCGCCCGCAGTCGTGGCATTCAGCGCGCCCGTCGTTGCCGACAGTGTTTCGCCGACGGTAAAGATCGGTTCGACTTGGAAACCGCCCTGCCCCGTTGCCATCGCGGGGACGGCGGCCGAAGACGCTTCGCCTTCGTTGGCGACCAACAGTCGGCTGCCGTCGGGCGTAAACGTCAGTTGGTCCGGCAAGGCCCCGACGGTCACGCTGCCCAAGAACGCGGAGTCGGCCGCGTTGTAGAAGAACACGTTTCCGGGAGCTTGGGGATCGGATCCTGGGACGGCCACCGCGACGACGCCAGCCTGGTTAACTGCAACGCTGGTGATCGCATTGTCGCTCGCACCCTCCGCGGTCGGCTGGATCGTTGACAACAAGACCGGGTTGGCAGGGTTGGACAGATTGATGACCTGCAAGCCGGCATCGGAAGTCACGAACAGGCGGTCGCTGCCGGGATCGAAGGCGGAGATCTCGGCACCTGAAAGGCCGCTGGAGATGCCACCGATCGCCGTGAAGGATGTCGACCCGTCTGGCGTCGCCGACAGCGCCGGGAATCCGACCCCGTTGCCCTGGATGGCGAACTGATACACGCCTTCGTCCGCATCGTCACTGGTGATCACCACGGTGGCATCGTGCAGTCCCAGCTTGGACGGATCGAAGACCAGATCGAAGGAGAACGATCCGCCGGGGATGACGGTCGCGACCGGTTGGTTCGTAAAGGAGAACGCACCGGCTTCGGCTCCGATGACTTCGGCAGCCGAGATATTCAGCGCCGCGGCGCCGGTGTTTTCGATGGTGAAGGTCTTGGTGACCGTTCCGCCGGCTACGTCGGCGCTACCGAAGTCCGTTCCGGCCAAGGGCGAGACGTTGGTCGTTCCGGCAGCGACCGCTTGGCCGTTGTCACCGGTGATGTTGATTTCCGGATCGATCGCGGCTGTGAAAACAATTTCCAGTCGCGGCCGTTCGATTTCATTGGCCGCTTCGGAGCTCTGCACGCCCCAACCGTCGGTGCCGCCTTCCCATGGCTCGAACAGCCAGCCGAAGTTGGTCAGGTCACCATTGACCCACGCCTGGACGTCGCTGGTCACGTCCCAATCGTGGAACCCACCCTGAACGTTCGGGTTGAGGCTCGCGTTTCCGGCGAACGCGGTGTATTCACTGGCCGCTTCAACGCCATCGATGTTCACTCCGTCGACCAAGCTGTTGAACGTGTCCGTGTCGTCCCAGGATGTCAGCATCGGAAAGAATCGTGCACCGTCACCTTGAGCGTTGCTGGTCGATGACGCCGTGCGAAGCCGCGCGGTGATGATTCGCGAACCGGCGGGGACTTGTCCGGCAAGGTCGCCGATGATGTCGTCGAATCGGATCAGCGCCCGACTGGTGGGTGAATCGATAAACAGAGTCTCCGCCGACGACAGATCGTCATCAGCGGTGGCGCTGTCGATTTCGGTATCCACGGTGGACGAATAACCGTTCACGCCTTCGCGGAAGCTGACGACATTCGCACCGGCGGGAACCCATTCGATTTCCAGTTTAGGTCGGGCCGTCGGCGTTTCGTCTTCGGCGCTGCTGAAGAACCATCCGTCGGTCAAGTTTTGCCAACCTTGCATCAACCAGCCGTGATTGGTCTCGCCGTCGGCCCACGCTTGGAGGTCCGGTAGCACGCTGAAGCTCAGCAAACCCGTGCCCGTGCTGCCGGCTCCGCTGGCGGTTCCGATTTGAGATTCAAACGCGCCGGCGGCTTCCCCCGTGCCCGGCTGAATGCCGTTGCCGAATGCATTCCAGGTCGCGGTTGCATCGTCCCAGTCAATCGACATGCGGTGCAGGTTCGCGCCATCGCCCGGCGCGTTGGACGTGTTGGGGTTCGTTTCAACGACCAGGTTCGCTGACGTGATGACCGAACCGAGGGGGATTTGACCCGGTCCGTCGCCGAACAGGTTGTCGTAACGCAGCAGAACTTGCGAGGCGTTCCCGCCGGAGTCGAAATCGACCAACAGGTCGGATCCCGGCGCGATCACCGAATCGGGATCGGCTTCGCGGATCTGGGCGTCGGAAGTGCCTTGGTAAGTGCCATAGCCAAGGTTGACGCCTTGTTGCAGTTCCCGTCGATAGACCAAACCGAGTTCCAATTGTTTGGTGACCGAGTCGCTGGCCCGGCCGTTTCCATCGACAAAAGAGAATGTCGTGGTGCGCGACCCGCCGGTGAGGACGGGATCTGAATTGACATAGGTCACCGACTGCAGGATGCGATCGACGGCAAGCTCGGTTGCCGCGGCGTTGAAGGTCACCGTCAACGGGGTCGTTCCGGAGCCGCCGGTGAAGCTGGCGACCACGACGCCATCAAAGCTGATGTCCGATCCCGAAACACCGACCTGCCCTGCCCCGTTGCCTTCGTCGCGAATGGACAACGTGTCCGACGCGATTTGGCCGCTGGTGAGCTCAACCGTCGCAGCCGCGCCGTCGAAGAAGGGTACGCCGACGGGAGCAACGTTGAACTGTCCGTCGATGCTGATCGCTTCGTCGCCCACGCCGTAGTAGGTGGCGCCGGACGAGGCCTGCAGGACCGGTGCGGTGCCGAATCCGTCGATGTTCACGGTGACGGTTGCCGTCGCGGTTCCACCAAAGCCATCGGTCATGGTGTAGGTGAACGTGTCGGTCGCCGTTTCGCCCTCATAGAGCGAATCCAGGACCGTGCCCGGATCGTAGCGGATCGTTCCGTCCGCGTTGGCCGTCAGCGTCGCGCCCAAGCTGGACGTCGGATCGACGCTATCGATGGACAGCAGCCCAGGAACAGGTCGCGCGGCGGGTTGACCGATCGAATCGAACGGGATGAATGTGAACGTGAACCGTTCGTCCTGACGACCGAGTCCCGGCATGTCTTGCGATCGGATCAGGAAGCTGCCCGCACCGTCGTCCTGGTAGCTCAGGAAGTTGTCTTCGATTTCGCCGTTGTCTTGGTTGGTCAGTATCAGCATCCCGGTGTCCGGAGACTGTCCGGGGATCGTCACTTTCCACTCATGCCCGCCGTCGGTGACGTCCAATCGTTCGACGCTGAACTCGCCGACTGCCAGGCTGACGGCATTCGGTCCGGAATTGAAAGGGTCGATCGCTCCGGCGACCAGGTTTTGCGCGTTGCGTGGAACGAAGACGAACGAGAATCCGCCGTCTTCACCATTGCCGAAATCTTGTTGATTGTCGCGAACGGCGACTTCATAAACGGACGAACCAGGAACGGCCCTCGCCTGGGCAACGTTGTCGGCGTTTTCATTGCCGATGACGAATAGGAATCCGTCGAGTGCCGCGTCGGTCACGCCGGGAATCGAAACTTCGTAGCGACCGACATCGGTTCGAACCACTTCGGCGTCGGTCAATCCGCTGCCGTGGGTCAAGGTCCCGCCGCCACTGACGTGCCCGCCGACCCAATTGTCGGCAAACGGGAAGAACGCGACCGAGACGTCGGCGTCGGCTGCGGCATCGGTTCCAAATTGTTGCAAGGCGAGCGAAGTGCCGCTGCCGTTGTCAAAGGCTTGGACCAAGCGATAGTTGGTGTTGGCTCCGTCGAAGTTCTCGCGGATCGTCGCCAGCACGACGCCGTCGGCTTGGTTGATCGCATTTCCGTTCTGCAGGATTTCGACCGTCCCGGTTGAAAAATCGCCGAGCGTCAAATTCACCGGTGCGGTACCGGTTTGAGAGACCGACCAGACACTCGCTGCATCGACCGACAGGTTGGCCGACGGGATCCCGGTCGGCGTCCCCAGCAGCGACTCGACGTCGGGGTCGACGTCGTTTCCCAGCACGGTGATCAGGGCACCTTGGGCGTTCAGTTCGTTCAAGTTGACCACGTCATCGTTGGCCGTCGGGGCTTGATTTTCACCTTGCACGGTCACTGAAACGGTTGCGGTCGAAGTCCCGCCACGGCCGTCACGGATCGTGTAGGTGAAAGTATCGGTTGTCGATTCACCGTTGCCCAAATCGGCGATCGGTGCGCCCGCTCCCGATGGATCGTAGGTAAACGTTCCATCGGCCTCGAGCGTGACGGAGGCTCCCAGTGCACTGAGGCTGTCGAACCCGTCGATGCTGAAATCCAACCCGTCGATCTTTTCCAGTGGGCTGTCGTAGGGCAGGAAGATGAACTGGAACTCGGGGAAGTTACCGGTCGGCGTGAACGTCTGGGACTGCAGTATGTCCAGGCGGAAGTCGTTTCCTTGAGGCGTTGCCATCACGGCTTGGTTGGCCGGGATCAGCGTCGATGACCCGTTGACGTCGGCAAAATCAAACGACGTCGCGATCGCGATCAACGCGCCATCGGCCGGCGTGTAACCGTTGATGGACACCAATGGCGCGAGATCGGTGTCCGAGCCGAGCGTGACGTTTCCGTAACTTTGCCGCAAGGTGTATTGACCTTCTTCGGCGGCGGCGCGTCCACCGATCAGTCCGCTGGTCGATCCGGGGAGGTAAACGAAGCTGATCGGGTCGCTTTCGAATCCGGTCGCATCCGAATCGCTGTCTATTTGGCGGACCAGCCATTTGTTGTTGAAGCCTTGCGGATAGACCGAGACGATGTTGTCGTCATTGCTACCGCTGACGGCGAACAGCAAGCCGTCGTCGGTGAAGCTGGCTTCGGGGATGGTGATTTCGAACAGTCCCGGTTGAAGCAGCGTCACGTTGGCCTGCGAGATGCCGACGCCCCCGAGAACGGTTCCGTCGGCGGCGATGTGTCCGGAGGTCCATTGATCGCCGAAGGGAAAGAACGCGGCGCTCAGCGCGGTGTTCCGTTCGCCGCCGCCGATGCCTCGATCGGTGGCGAATCCGTAGCTGCCGAAAGCGGCATAGGTATTGACCGTCGGGAACGGACTGGTGTTGTCACGTCCGGTGCCCAAGAACACGCCGTCGGCCAGCGACAGGTCGAAGCCGCCACGGCCGACCGCGACGTCACCCAAATTTCCGGCGCTTTGAATCGTCAGGTCGTTGGGTGCCGCGGTGGTGTTGATGACGGAAAATACCGAATCTTCATTGGTGGTCGCTGCCGGATCACCGTAAATTTCGGCAGCGGAGACGGAAAACTCGGTCGTGTCGGGATGGAAGTCGTTGCCGAGCACGTCGATCCTGGCGGGGGTGAGTTTGTCCGTCACCGTGCCATCGTCATCGACCGCCTGCACGTCGTCGTCTTGGGGGATGACCGAAATGCCGAGCGTGACCGATGCGATTTCGCCGCTGGTGTCGGTCGCCGATAGTGAAATTTGGACGTAGCCGAATTGATTCAACGCCGGTGTGATCGACACGTCCGTGCCGACGATTTCACCGCTGACCAGCCCGCTGACTCCGGTGTCGATGCCGTACGTCAACACGTCGTTTGTATCCACGTCGGAGAAGATCGCGGTCAGGTCGAGAACGGTCGCCGCGTCGTCTTCATTGAGGATCAAGTCCGCGGGCGTGGAAATGACCTCCGGGGCGTCGTTGATGCCGACCCAATGGACCGTGACCGTGGCTTCGGCGCTTTCGGTGGTCCCGTCGGTCGCACGATAGACGAAGGTGTCGCTATCGGTTTCACCGGCGCCGAGTGCACGGATCGCGCCCGAGGTGGCGTAGTTGACCGTTCCGTCAGCGTTCAGCGTCAGTGGCAGTCCCTTGGCGGACAAGCCATTGTTGTTCTCACCGAGTGAGGAGACCGTCAGGTCGGTGGTCGGGCTGAGCGTGTTCTCGAAGGGGACGAAGAAGAAGACGAAGTCCGAGTTCAGCGGCGTTTCCGTGTTGCCGTTCCAGGCAAACTGGCGAATGATGATGTCGCCGCTGCCGTCACCGGCATCGTCATAGCTGAAATACGTGTTTCGCGGCTGACTGACAGAGAGGTCATGATTTTCGATGATCAGGGCGCCCGAGGTGACGTCGTGCCCTGGAATGCTGACCCGGTAGAATCCGTCGGACGGACGCGAGACGCTGAAGTCGCCGAAGGACTGCAGCATCGGGCTGACGCCGCCCTCGAAGCCGCCGTCGACGACACCGCCGATCAGACCTTGAGCACTCCTGGGAATATAAAGCACACTGATCGGATCGGTGTCGGTTGACGCGATTTCCTGGCTATTGTCGCGAACCTGAATTGCCCATTGGTTTCCCCCAATCGGCCGAGCCCGGGAGTAGTTATCGGAGTTGTCGCCGGCGATCGAGAAAAGGAAGCCGTCCTCGAACGAATCGGTCACTCCGGCGACTTCGACCACATAGTTTCTGCCGTCTCCGCTCGCACTGATGTCCGTGCTACCGAAAACCCTTACGCCACCTTCATCGATCGTTGCCCCGGCCCATCCCGCATCGTAGGGGAAGAAAGTATTCGAGATCGGAACGGAGCTTTCCCCATTGTTCTCCGGGGCGGCGGCCATTGCGATCCAGGTGCTCGCGGCGTCGACCACATACTGGAGAACGCCCAAGTTGGTTTGTGTGCTGTCAACCGGTTGGTTGTCGCGAAGCACCGGCAAACTGATTCCTTCATCCGCCGTCAGGGGTGCCAGTTCCGTATCGTTGGACGGGTCTGCATCATTGTCGCGATGCAGGTCCAGGTCACCTCGATTGCCGGTGATCGAAGTCACTGCGCCCGGAATCAACGAGCGTTGGGGAACACCCGGCTGGCCGGGACGATCAGGGATGAACCAATCCGTGGCGTTGACGGCCGCGTCATAGGTTGCACGATCGAAGTCGACCTGAAACGCCGAGACCGATTGCACTTCGCTTCCGGATGTGTCGTTGGTGAGCACGTTGATCGCGCTGTCGGCTGCCAACGTCAACGAGTCGTTGACGACATTCGCCGCAAGCAGTTGACGGGCTTCAAGGGATTCCAGTTTCAGGTGTTTTTGGGTGGGGCGACGACGCTTTGATCGTGAACTTGAATCCTTCGTACGATGCTTGTTCATGCTTGATTTCACGGTGAATGTTTCTGTTGTGAATGGTTCGATGGGGAGCGACGCGGCAACGTGTTCGTCGTGGTGCGTCTCATTGATCGGTCTGGGCCGATGCGGCGGAGAATAGCGATCGCAAAAACTTGAGCAATGCGATGTTGTCGTTATTCACACAGTTCACACAGTTACTCGTTAGAACATTCACGAGAGCTTCATGCAGCGGTCTGCAGCTCGGTTTGATGTTCAATCCATGTTGCAAACATGGGGGTCTGATCCCGTTTGCTGTTCTCTCAAGCGTCGTGCACTTGATGAGTCGTCACGTGTGTCCGCAGGTGGGCGTTCCTGCCCCTGAATGCGGTGTCGCGATTGTTAGAAACTGGTGATGGCTTTTGCGTGGTTTAGATGAATTAGCCACAAGACTTCTAAACTCGACTTTTGTATCGAGATCAGCTCGCTACGGTATCGCCGGGAGCACGAAAGCTCTTTCGATGAACCTTCTTCACTTCATCATGTTCATGACGACGCTTCGTCGGAATAAGTGAACCACGTTGCCATCAACGGCACGAGTATCGGTTTGCCCTTGAAACAATTTTGAATCACCACAGTTATCACTTACAGGAGACAACAATGTGGTCAGGTAGTTGCATTCGATTGAATAAAACAACGCGAGCGCGCGGTTCGAATCGCATGGTGTCCGGCGGTTTTACGTTGGTTGAGTTGCTGGTCGTGATCGCGATCATCGGGATCTTGGTCGGACTGCTGTTGCCGGCGGTGCAAGCCGCCCGCGAAGCGGCTCGCAGAATGCAGTGCAGCAACAACATGAAGCAAATTGCACTCGCGACTCTGAACTACGAAAGTACCTACAAGCAATTGCCGCCCGGGCCTTGGGATGGAGACCCCGGCACCAGCAACCCGTCCGGCCGAACGTCCGACGCGTGCTGCCGTGCGGCGAATCGCGCGGGATGGTCGGCGCAGTGGAGGATTCTGCCTTTCCTGGAACAGGCCGCCGTCTACGACTTGGCGACCAATGATCCGCCGTGGTGGCCGAATCGTCCGAATAATTCACGTGAAGACGACGTCGCTCAAGTGCTGATCCCCGTCTATTACTGTCCGACTCGGCGGTCGCCGACGGGATATGGCAGTGCGAAATTTGGTCGCGTGGATTACGCCGGAAACGGCGGCTTCTACCACGGTCGACCCGATTCGGCCGTCAACTTCATTCCCGAAGCTCCACTCGGCGCTCCCGCTGTTTCGACCCGCAGTCGCTCCAACGGAGGTCTGATCAAGAAGCGTGCCGGTGCCATCATCTGGGCCAAAGACGGTGACAAACGCCGCCTGGCTGATATCCGTGATGGCCTGACGCACAGCATCGTGTTTGCCGAAAAGTCACTGCCGTATACCGAGCATGGACTTGATGGTGGTGATAACGAACGCTGGAACAACGCGGGCTGGGATACCGATACGATCCGTTGGCACTTCCCGCCCAAGTCGGACAACGATGCGTATGCTCCCGATCGCGATGCCGGTGGGTCGACCAACTGGAACCGCTACTTCGGCGCAGCACACGTCGGTGTCCACGCCGCCCTCTGCGACGGGTCGGTGCAGTTCTATAACTTCAACATCGACGCAACGATTTGGAAGAATCTGTGTGTCGTTGACGATGGCGAGTCGCATGAAGAAAACCAAGTCAACTAATACTTCTCAACCCTCTGATAGGATTGAACCCATGTTCTTTCACGCTCCTTTTCGAGCACGACGTTACAGTCTTGCATTGATCTTGATCACCGCGTGCTTGGTGATGCCGATGATCGGCTGCGGCGGCTCCGCCGCGCCCGAGATCGACACCGACGTTGCAGCGGAAATTCAGGCGGAAGATGAAGCCGTCATCGACGCCGAAAGTGAACTCTAACTTGTTTCGTGTTTCGTTTTGCTACTCGGAATTGCATCTTGAAGATCATGGAAATGTTGTGCCCGACAGTTCGGCTGTCGGGTGCCGGTCTGTTGCTCGCTCTTGGCCTGGTCGGTTGCTCATCGGAGTCCGATTCCGGTGACTCGGCCAAGCAGCTTGCCAACTCTCCCGCCGTTGCCGATCCCTACCTCGGACCGGCGGTTCGCGATTTCCAGATCTGGCGTCCCTACGTGGCGGTCAACGATTATCAAATCGATCCAGACAGGATTCATGCGACTGCGTTTGCGGTCCATTTGGTGCCCGGTGATGATCCGGTCATGATCATGCCGCTGCATCCGGCGCTTCAACAACCCGATCCCGTCGTCAACCGCGACGCGGCCGAAGCCGCCCGCAGTGGCGTCACGAAGATCATGGTCAGCGAAGCGTTCGGTGCCGCCGATGCGATGCGACAGCTGAGGCAGATCATCGAGTTCGAAGACGCCGACGAATCGGATGGCGACCGATGGACGCGTGATCTGGTCGCCGTCTCAGCGGGCGCATTGGCTCGGGGGCTTCGACCACTGCAATTCGCAACCGCGACGCCCCATGTCGGCGACACCGTTTGGATGGCGACGGCGGTGTATGCGGGAGCCTCGCCGAGCCGCGTGGCTCATCAAGCGACCGTGACCCAGGTCGACGGCGATGGCCGGATCGAGTACCGGTTTGCCAATTCGCGGCTCTCTCTGCAGGCGACTGCCGGCGCCCCGCTGCTGGACGACGCGGGGCATGTCGTCGGCGTCCATCTGGGAGAGCCGGTCGAAGACGGCGGCGCAGGCGACGAGCCGCAGTCTGGTGTCTTCGGATTTGGAGTTTCGGCGGCCGAGGTTTTGCGGGCTTGGGGAGGTGGGCCGGCGACTGGCGGGCAGGGCGAAACCGGCGCGGAATAAACGTCGTGTTGCCCGTCGGCCGGAACGAACCGGATGGTCGTTAAACGACGGTACCCTCCCCTCGCTGCGCTCGTGCAGTTTTTGAGTCGTTGAAAATCAAGGGGGCTGGTCACTCTCCGCCCGGGTATGGGTGTCGACACCTCTTTTGCGTGTCAGATCTGGTCGGAGTGGATGGCGTCGGCCAACGGCCGTTTACAGCCATAGCCTCGGGTGATGCCCTGCGGATTACCCACATCTTTTCATCCCGGATGGGATGGCAGAAAGTAGCCGGCGGTCGAGCGCAGCGAACACCGCCGGAACGGGAAAAATAGTACAAAACGACCCTGAAGGGGTCGCAGCGTCGGATTGCTGTGACCCCATCCGGGGTCAATCTACAAACGGTTGTAAGGATCCCGGTGGTGCGCTAAGGCGACCACCGGCTACTTGCTGCAACCCCTTTCGGGGTAAAACCTGCTCCACTGTCGACACCAATGCCTGCCAGGGAGGGAGATTTCTTCGGAGGGGCGTTCGGACTCCGTGCGTCGATTCCGCGACGGGCAATCAGGAGGCCTCTTCGAGGAAGACTCCGATGCGTCGGAATTTTTCGTAACGCGAGTCGAGCAACTGATCGACCGACTGGGTTTCGAGCTCGCCGAGTGTTTTGGAGAGGTACGTTTTGAGTCGGGTGGCCATTTGGTGATGATCCCGATGGGCTCCACCGAGTGGTTCGTCGAGCACATCATCAACGACGCCGAGGCGTTTGAGGTGATCGCTGGTGAAGCGGAGTGCGGCGGCGGCTTTGGGTGCGTGTTCGTGGCTTTTCCAGAGGATGCCGGCGCAACCTTCGGGGCTGATCACGCTGTAATAGGCGTGTTGCATGACGGCAATCCGGTCGCCGACACCGATCCCCAACGCCCCTCCCGATCCGCCTTCGCCGATCACGATGCAGATGATCGGCGTTTTCAGCTGGCTCATTTTGAACATGCTTTCGGCGATCACTTGCGCCTGGCCCCGTTCTTCGGCACCGACGCCGGGATAGGCGCCGGGTGTATCGATGAAGCAGATCAGGGGCAGTTTGTATTTTTCGGCCAATCGCATTTTGACCATCGCCTTGCGATAGCCTTCGGGATGGGCACAACCGAAGTGGCAGGCGGCGCGTTCTTTGAAGGTACGTCCTTTTTGGTGGCCGAGCACCATGACTTTGAAGCGATCCAATTTGGCGAAGCCGGCCAGCATCGCCCGGTCATCGCCGAAGTGTTTGTCGCCGTGGAGTTCCACGAAATCGTCGAACGCCAGGTTCAGGTAGTCCTTGGTGTAGGGGCGGTTCTTGTGTCGGGCGACTTGAACGGTTTGCCACGGATCGAGCGAGGAATAGACGTCGCGCAATTGTTTGGCAAGGTCCGTCCGCAACGACCGCAATTCGGCTTCGGCGGCTTCACTGCGTTCGGTCTGTCGTTGGAGGGCGCTGATGCGGGTTTCAAGTTCAGCGATTTCGATTTCGAAATCGAGTCCGGGTCCGGCCATCGATTGTCAATCCTCTTCTTCGTCGTTTAGGTCTGCAGCCGATGGTTTGCGAAGCATGTCATCGGCGCCACGGATGCCGGGCATGCTGTCGAAGACGCTAATCTCCGGTTTGCGCGGGCGTTTATTCCAGAGTTGAATCGACCGGATCTCCTTCAAGAAGTCCCACATCGAACCCGGCCGGGCGGATGCCGATTTGGCCATCATGCGTTTGATCAGATCGGCAAATTCTTTCGTGACGTTGTTGTTGTAGGCGATCGCACTGGGGATCGAGGCGGTCAGGTGTTTGTTGAGCAAATCGTTCGGGGTGTCGCCGGTAAAGGGGGGCTTGCCGGTGGCCATTTCAAACAGGACGCAGCCGAAGGAATAGATATCGGTCCGTTCGTCACAGACCTTGCGGCGGATCTGCTCGGGCGCCATGTAGCTGCGGGTTCCCTTGGCTAGGGTTTTGCGATGGAAGATCTTACTCAGCCCGGTCTTCTTCTTTTCGGTGATCGTGAAGTCAATCAGTTTGGTTTCACCTTCGCGGCTGACCAGGAAATTGTCGGGTTTCAGGTCCAGGTGGATCCAGTTGCGGGTGTGCATGTAATAGATGCCCTCGCCGGCCTGTTCGATGATCTTGTCGAGCATGAAGGCGAGCGAGTCGGGGCCGCGTCGAAGCGCCTGTTTGATGTTCAGTTCGCTGAACAGTTCCAGGACCAGGAACGGCCGATCGTTGGCGATCGAATAATCCAGGATTTTGATGATCCGGGGGCTGTTTTGCAGGTCCTTGCCGACGTTGAATTCGTGCTTGAGCAGATTGACTTCGTTCTTGTCCTTGGCCATCTGCCCTTTCAGGATCTTCAACGCGAAGCGTTCCTGGTCATGTTCGTGGATCGCTTCCCAGACCTCGGCGGTCGAGCCGGAGCGGATCAGACGAGTCAATCGGTACGGGCCGTAGAAATCTCGGGTCTTGGTCATTAGTAACCGATGGACGAAATGGCAGCGTGTCGGAGTTCTAGCCGGCCCCGCGACCATCTCGTCGGGGGGGCTGTCAGAGCCGGCAGAGTTTACCAGACCCTGCCCGTTGGCATCATAGTTGACGCCAAGGCAATCGCGAAAGCCGGGGAATCGGCCGCCGCTGGCCCGCGAGCGACCGATTCAGGTCACGCGGTGACGCAAACCACCGGATGGCTCACGCCCAATGCCACCTATTTTGACGCCAAACGCGGTGTTTCTTGTTAGCGGTAGGGCGCGAGCCCTCCGGTCTTTCCCGGTGTTTTTCAAACGCGACCGGACGGCTCGCGCCGTGCCGCTAACACCGTTAGAGCCAAAGTGTCACCGGGAGGCGATTCAGGGTGATCGGCGTTCCAAAATGCGTTGATAGATGGCGCGAACCTGCTGCGTCATCGTCTCGTGGCGGAACTGCTCGGTGAAACGCCTCTGCCCTGCCCCGCCCAAGCTTTGCCGCAGTTGGTCGTTTTCGACCAGGCGGATCAGTGAATCCGCCAATTTGGTGGTGTCCCGCGGCGGAACCAGGAAACCGGTTTCGCCGCTGATCACGACCTCACGCGCGCCATCGACGTCGAAGCTGACCGCCGGTTTTCCGGCGATCAACGCCTGGGGCAGCGCCCGGGCCAGGCCTTCGCGCAGCGAGGTGTGCACGAGCACGTCCATCGCACCGATCAGCGGGGGGACGTCGGTGGGGGAAACCAGTCCGGTGAACACGAAGTGGTTGGTCAGGCCGAGCGATTCGATCCGCCGGGTCAGGGGTTCGCGTAAGATGCCATCACCGACCAGCAGGAACAGGGTCTGGGGGCACCGGGCAATCACATCGACCGCGGCGGTGATCAGGTCGTCGTGGCCTTTGAGGTGAAACAATCTCGCGAGTTTGCCGATCACGATGCGATCGGGCGCGATGTCGTATTTTTCGCGGACCGATTGTCGATGCTCGTTGGCGCGGAGGAACGGGTCGACGTCCATCCCGCTGTAGATGGTCGTGAATTTTTCTCGCGGTGCGACGCCGGCTTGGACCATTAAATCGGTCATCGCGTCGGCCACGGAGATCAGGTGGTGGCAGCGCGATGCGGCGAAGCGTTCGCAACGTCGGAAGAATTCGCGCGCCACTCGGGGCTGGAAATCGTGAAAGGGCGCACCGTGAACGGTATGGATCACGGCCGGCACGCCGAGCGACCAGGCGGCGTTTCGTCCCAGCAACCCGCCCTTGGCGCTGTGCGTGTGCACGACGTCGGGGCGAAAGGATTGAATTGTTTTTCGGATCGCCCGCGAAGCGGCCCAATCGCGTTGCGGATGGATGTTGCGACGGAACATCGGCAGCAGTTCGATTTGCAACTCCCCTGCCCTGCCCCGCAATCGACTTCGGTCGCCGAAGAAACCGGCGCGGTGAAGCAAGTCGCCTTCGGGCCCCAGCGACGGCCCGGTGATCAGCATCACTTCATCGTCATGATGCTCGATCAAGTCCAGGCAATTCAGCAGCGTGTTTTCCTGGGCGCCGCCGATGATCATGCGAGTGATGATGTGGGCGACGCGCACGCGGTGGACTCAATTACAAAACGGAGGACACGCCGTCGAAGTCACGTGGACTTCGGACGGACTGGAGGACCGTCACGCCGTGCCGAACTCGACCCGTCGCATGCCCAGTTGGGTTTGCAAGCGGTTGACGATGGACGTGTGCATCTGGCTGACCCGCGACTCGGACAAATCCAGTGTCGCACCGATCTCTTTCATCGTCAATTCTTCGTAGTAATAAAGAATGATGATCAAGCGTTCGTTGCGATTGAGTCCCTTGGTGACCAAACGCATCAGATCGTTCTTCTGAACACGTCGTGTCGGGTCTTCGCCTTTCTTGTCTTCCAGGATGTCGATTTCGCGAACGTCCTTGTAGCTGTCGGTCTCGTACCACTTTTTGTTCAGTGAGACAACGCCGACGGCATTGGCGTCCGATTCCATCTTCTCGACTTCGGCGATCGAAAGCTCCATGTGTTCGGACAATTCCTGCACCGTCGCGGGACGCCCGTACCTGGTTTCCAATTGCTTCTTGGCGACGGCCAGCTTGCTGGCTTTGCTGCGGACCAACCGGGGAACCCAATCCATGGTGCGTAGTTCGTCCAGCATGGCGCCTCGGATTCGGGGCACGCAATAGGTTTCGAACTTGACGCCGCGGTCCATGTCATAGGCATCGATCGCGTCCATCAGGCCGAAGATTCCGGCGCTGATCAGGTCGTCGAGTTCGACGCCATCGGGCAGACGCTGCCAAATGCGTTCACCATTGTATCGAACCAAGGGCATGTAACGCTCGACGAGGCGATTGCGTAGAGGTTCGTATTCGTCCGCATCCTTCTCGGTCTGTTTGAATCGTTTCCAAACCTCTAGGATTTCATCGTCTGTTGAAACTGCGGCTGGCATCCAATCCTCCGTGATCTTCAATTCGACTGCCGACGACATCATGTCGCCGAGGTCATGTTTGGGGTTCGCTTTCGCTTTCGCTGTTGCCGACGATCCGTGTCACATTGCTGCGAACAATAACCGTCAGCGCCACTCAGGGTCGAATCTCTGCACGGGCACGTCCAATGGGCCAGACGATCCTTGTCCAGCTTTCTTGTTCGTGTGTGCCGGGGTCAACCCAGTCGCCGAAGGTGGTCTCTCAAAAAAAATCTCAAGTCGTCTTTTGAGTTTCCAGCCCTCGGCTTCTTCTCTATCGGTTGTTTCTCATGGTGAGTTGAGTTTTCTTGTTCGTTTCTTTTAGGCGGCTTCGAATTGCCGCACGCCGGCGGACGCAGGGATCAATCGCTCGGTCAGCCGCTGGGCGGTTGCGACGGCGATGTCATCGGGGACATGTTGTCCGTTGGTCACGTAGCTGATCGGCAGCCCAAGGCGGTCGCGTGACGACGTCAGCGCCGAGAGCACGCCCGCGGTGTAAGGGGTTTCGTCGAGTTTCGAGAGGATCGCCGCAGTCGGTCTAGCGGCGGCGAATCCGTCCAGGGCGGATTGCACCACCGCGGCGGTGCTGGTCGCGCTGATGACCAGGTGGGTTTCGTCCGGTTGGGCGGTGCGTAGCAGTTCGGCCAAGCCGGCGATGCTCATGTCACCCTTGGGACTCCGTCCAGCGGTGTCGATCAAGATCAAATCGACATCGCCCAGTTGGTCAATCGCACCACGCATCTGGTCGGTCGATTCGACCACGCTCATCGGCAAGTCCATGATTTGCGCGTAGGCTTGGAGCTGCTGGACGGCGGCGATTCGGAACGTATCGATCGTCAATAGACCGACACGTCGTTTGGATTGAATTCGGAACCCGGCGGCAAGCTTTGCCACCGTCGTGGTTTTTCCGACGCCGGTCGGACCGATCAACGCCACGATTCGGCGTTCGCCGGGATTGAGTTGAATCGCACCGCTGAGACGGATCTCTCGGGCGACGCTGCGTTGCAGCTGTTCCAGCCAGGACGGGTCCACCGGGTCGCCCAGGTTGGCCACAAAACCACTGGTCGAACGGATCCAGCGGTCGGCCACGGCTTCGGAAACGCCCAGCGAGATCAGACCGGTGCGGTAGTCCGCCGTGGGATCGGAGTATCGTGAATGATTCAGGTGAGTCCCGCCGGTCGGTCGGGTCGGGCTCATCGGCATTCGGCCGACGACCGATAGTGTTCGTCGCGCGTCGATCGGGACCGTACTGGGAGTCTGTTGATGGACCGACAAGCGTCCCAGCGAGCGGTGCGTGTCTTCGGCCGTCATGCCGGCCGCGTCGCGTTGCTGGTCGCCGCTGCTGGCGGTCACTTCGACGTAACTGCGGCCCAACCAACCCATCCATCCGTCACGGCACTGTCGCGTTCGCAGAACGGATGCATTCGGTCCGAGCTGTTCCCGGATCTCCTCCAGGGCAGCTTGCAAATTCGCGGCTCGGAAAATTTTGACTTGCATCAAGTGGGCTGTAAAAAGGCGTGTCGGAGGATCGTCAGGACTAAGCGGCGGCAGTGGAGGTGGGACGGCCGACCGTCGAGTGAATTTCCAGCTGAGTGTCGGTGGTGATTTCGTTGGTGGACAGAACGTGGGTCCAGATTCCCGCTTCTTCGGTCACCTGTTTCACGCGGCGGCGAAGATGCGGGCCGACCAACAGGACCGGCGGGTAACCTTCGCTGGATAGGTTCTTAACGGCTTGACGAATCGCGTCGCAAGTGACGTCTTGTGTTTTGTTGTGGCGGATTCCGAATTGAGGCGTCGCGTCCGAACCGGCTTGACGATCGGTCCAGTGATCCCCCTGCCCCGTCGGCGCATTGAACGGTTGCAGCTGTGCCGCGGTGGACGATTCGAGCGTGACGACCCGCAGCGTGCGTTGTTCGTCGCGGAGTTGGGAGCACAATGTTCTTGCCAGCCGTCGGCGGACGCTTTCGATTTGCTCCGACGCCTCGTTGGACTGCGCCGTGGCGTCACCGAGAGCTTCCAGGATGATGCCCAGTTGCCGAATCGGGATCGCTTCACGCAACAGTCCCTGCAAAACTTTTTGAACGTCATTGATCGACAGTCGATTCGGGACCAAATCGTCCACCAACGCCGGAGCCACCTGCCGCAATTCATCCAGCAGGTGTTTCGTGGCGTCGTGCGAGAGCAGTTCGTCGGCGTGGGCGCGGGCGACTTGTTCCAAGTGATCGGCTAGGACGCCCGGTGCCGTCCGCGTCTTGTATCCGTAGATCATCGCTTGTTCGCGGCTCGCCGGATCGATCCAGATCGACGTCGTGCCGCCGAATTCGTGGACCGATTCGCCATCTGGTTTTCCGGTCGTTCTACCGTCACCGCTGGCGAGCAGCTTGTCGACACGCAACTCGCCGCGGGCGACGAAGTCACCGAACAGGCGGATTTCGTATTCCTGTTGGCCGAGCGTCGCGTCGTCGCGTACCCGCACCTTGGGCAACACGATACCGATTTCCGCGGCCATCTGATTTCGCAAGCTGGCGATGCGTTGCATCAGATCACCGCCGCGAATCGGGTCGGCCAGCGGTAGCAGCCCCAGACCGATCGCCACTTCCAGCGGGTCGACGGTCAAGAAGTCTTCGACGCGCTTTTGCGTCGGCGTGGCCGCTTGGGCCTCGGTTTCACGTTCACGTTCTGCCTGGGCGGCTTGCTGTTTCTCGTTGCGGTCGAGCGTGGTGGCGATCAGCACACATCCGCTGCCCAGCAAAATCAAGGGGATCGGGGGCAGACCCGTGATGACCAGCAACAGCAGAAACCCGCCCGCGATCAGCAGGGCTTTGGAGTTTCCCAACAATTGTGTCACGAAGTTGTCGGACAAATTCGTTCGTCGGGCGCCGCGCG
Organism: Stieleria sedimenti; assembly: GCF_025060895.1. Lineage (GTDB taxonomy): Bacteria > Planctomycetota > Planctomycetia > Pirellulales > Pirellulaceae > Stieleria > Stieleria sedimenti. The sequence continues at coordinate 29,608 of NZ_JANZKV010000050.1, forward strand.
TGACCAGCACGCCCGCCGACAGCGAAATCAACAGCGATGGGATCTGGCTGACCAACCCGTCGCCGATGGTGAGTTTGGTGAACACGGAGGCGGTTTCGGCCACTTCCTTGCCGGAGACGACGACGCCCAGGTACAGACCGCCGATGATGTTGATCGCGGTGATCACCAGCCCGGCGACCGCATCGCCGCGGACAAATTTTCCGGCACCGTCCATCGCGGCGTAAAAGTCGGCTTCGGCGATCAGGTCGTCACGCTTGCCCGCCGCCGTGGCCGCGTCGATGTTTCCCGCATTCAAGTCGGCATCGATCGCCGATTGGCGTCCCGGCATGCCGTCGAGCGCAAATCGCGCGGCGACTTCGCTGATCCGTGTCGCCCCCTTGGTGATCACCACAAACTGGACCACCACCAAGATCAAAAACAGCACCAGACCGACTTCGATCTGATTGCCGGCGACGAATTGACCGAAGGTGCGAATCACGCCCCCCGCGGCGTCTTCGCCGGCCGTGGGCGCGTCGGACAAGATCAGCCGAGTCGTCGCAATGTTCAGCACCAAACGGGACAGCGTCGTCGCCAGCAGTAGCGTCGGAAATACGCTGAATTCCAGCGGCGTGGCGACGTGGATGGTCGTCAACAGAATCACCACCGCCAACGCGAGGTTGCCGGCCAACAAAAAATCCATGATCACCGTCGGCAACGGCATCAGAATCACGACCAAACAGGCCATCACTCCGATCGGCAGCAACCAAGGGCGGAATCGTTGGATCGGGGACACTGCAGGACCTGTTCACGCAGGGGAGGCAATCGAAACGTTTGACGGCCGACAGTAGTGAATCGACAACGACGGGGTCTAGGCGATTCTGGAAGGGAAAGCGTGAAACAGGGTGTGAAACAGGGTGCGGGGGATGGCAGAAAAATGGAAGACAGGAAAATGATTTGGGTACTGGGTACTGAGTACTCATTTTTCTGACCTTCATTTTTCTGCCATCCCCATTTCACGTTATGATTCCCCTGCACTGCCCTTCCCCTCATCCGATCCATGAGCGAACCGAACCCTTATTCTCCGCCCCAGCAACCGGCCGACGCGGCGGAGCCGGTTGCGAATCGGCGGTCGCGGAACAGCAGTTTGATGGTCGCCTGGCCGGTCGCGTTGGGCGTGAACCTGATCATACCCATGCTGTTTGGTGCTGAAATTTTGGGGAAAAGCGGCTGGAGCGGCCTGGTCATCGCCGTCACGATGTTCTTGTTGGTCGGTTGGTGGCTCTGTGCCACTCGGCCCAGGGTGGCCAAGCGATTGGTCACCGGCGCAAGCATCGTCGCGCTCAGCCAGTTCGTGCCGCTGCTTCAGATCGTAGCGGGACTGGTGGCATTGGGTGTTGCTGAGGCGATGGGGCAAGCGTCCGGAGCAGATTTCGATCAGAATCCGTTTCAGATCAAGACCGAACTCGGTGGCTGGATCGTGACGGTGGTCACCGGTTGTATCATGGCGGCCGCCTCGATGACGATCGGCACACTGATCTTCTTGATACCGGGCATTGAAAAAAAGGAACCGCCGCAGCCGGTCACTGAATCATGAGCCTTCGGTATTTTGCTGCGCAGGCTTTTTCTGCCCACTCCCCTGCCCTGCTCCGCTGAGAGTTCAATTCGCCGGGTTTTCGTACCAGATGATGCCCAGGTTTCGGCGTTCTTCACAGGTCATCACGTCCAGATCTCCGTCGCCATCGAGATCGATCAATTCCATCCGATCGAATTTCACTCGCGTCGTCGGATCGATCGCGGACCAGTTTCCCGAAACGTCACGAATCCAGATTCCGGGCCGGTCGGGATCGGAACTGGCATGCGTGTTGGCCGTCAGCACGAGTTGACCATCGGGTAAGCTTTCGATCGCTTTGCCCAACTCGATCCCCGGCGGGTTGGGCAACTTCGTCACCGTCCAGGCCGCGCCGCTCCGCTGCCAATCCAGCACCATCCTCTCTCGCGTGCTGATTAAACAACGCTCGGCGGTGGCGGTCAGAAACATCACCTCCATGTCCTTGCCGGCGATTTCATGTTCGGTCCAAGGTTGCTGGGGATTGGCCGGTTGTTCCAGCCAGGCCGCCACGCGGCGGTTGCCCTTACGGTCGCTGAACACGATGTCCTGGTCCCCATCGCGATCCATGTCGACGGCGCGCAGCGACATGATCCAGCCGGCATCCCGCAGTCGAATCGTGGTCCATGTCGACAGGTCGCGTGGGTGGGTCGCGGGGCCGAGCAACAGCGTGATCGTGGCCTTGGGCCCCTTGGCACCGACGACGAGCGCTGGCCGGGAATCAACCTTGCCCAACGGCAGGGCGAACATCCACATCACCCCGTCGAGTTGTTTGAAGCGCTCGGACGTCCAGTTCCGATCGTGCAACAATTCCGACGCGTTGGAATCCGATGCCGGGGCGTTGTTCCAATGGACCAGTAGTTGGCGCTGCTTGCCCTCGTGGCAACTGACGATGTCCATTCGTCCGTCGCCGTCGAGATCCATCGGGACGGCATCTTCGGGCGATTTCGCTTTCGCGATCGTCGCCATCGGCCATGCTTCTTTTGCCGCACGAGGGCCGGGATTCACGTACAGCCGCACCAGTCCCGATTCTTCCCAGCCCGTGACGACGTCCATCAACCCGTCGCCGTTGAAGTCTGCCAGTCGCACGCCGTCGGCACCACGCTGGGTGTTGTCGATCGTGTGTCGTTTCCAAGGAGGTTGTGCCGATGCGACGCGAAACGCAGTCGTTTGTGAGAGCACGACGATCAGCAGCAGGCTGAACGAGACGGTGATGGTTTGGTGCATGTCTGATTGCTCGCCTAGAATGAAAAAGCGTCGGTGTCGTCAGACGGGAGGAGTGTTGGTATTGGGCTTTAGCCGCCCCCTGTCGCTGCGTCGCAGCGACGGGAAATCGCCTAAAGGCCAATAC
>NZ_JANZKV010000051.1 GCF_025060895.1 Stieleria sedimenti
CGAGCCTACGGGCCCTGCGCTGGTCAAAACCTTGTCGATTGAGCGGTATGAGTCCTGCGCCCAATATCGCCCACAAAACCCGCCCTTTGGTGCCGCACTCGCTTACGCGTCGGGCCGACCTGATCGCGTTGATTTCGGACGACCGATTGAATCGACTCATCGCAAACGGCGTCCGATCTCCGCCGCCACTTGCTGTCCGACTTCCATCCCGGTGTCAAAGATTCCGGCGAAGTGCAAAAACGCGTGAAGCATGCCGTCGTGCTGTTGGTGTTGCGCCTCGACGCCGCTGCGTTGCAACAGTTGTGCGTACCGGTTGCCTTCATCGCGCAACACATCATATTCGGCCGTGATGACCAACGCCGGGGGCAGGTTCTCATGCGAGGCGGCATGGCTGGGCGCCGCTTCGGAAGCCCCCGCTTGCCCGCCCAAAAACTGGCTCCAGAACCATCGCATGTTGTCGCGAGTCAATCCGAAACCATCAGCAAATTCGCGATAGGATGAGGTTTCGAAATTGGGTTCGATCACCGGATACAACAACACTTGCAGCGCGATCGGAAAATCAGCCCAGTCGCGCGACCTGATCGCCACCGACGCGGCCAGGTGGCCTCCGGCGCTGTCGCCGGCGACGGCCAAGCGTGACGCATCCACGTTCAATCGAGACGCGTTTTGCACGACGTATTCGGTCGCCCGATAGCAATCGTCGATCGGGCCCGGAAAGACATTCTCCGGTGACAATCCATAATCCACCGCGACAACCGCGCATCCCGACGCGTCGGCCAGTCGACGGCAGAATGCGTCGTGTGTGTCCAGGTTGCCGAGCACCCATCCGCCGCCATGAAAAAACATCGTGACGGGCACCGCCGTCGACTGATCGCTGTAGAGCCGCAGTCGCAGCCCACACGGCATCGTATGGTCTTCGACGCGAGCCAACTCGGGCGCGTCGCCACACAGCTCTTCAAACGTTAAAAAAACTTCACGTGCCTTTTCGACGCCCAGTTCTTCCCAGCTCGGACGGTCGTCTTCAGCCAGGGTATCGACAAAAGCTTTGGCTTGTGGATGCAGCGGCATGGTTGATTTCGGCGGTCTGAAACGAGTGACAGAAGAGGGTGAAGTTACCAGGACTCGAGTCGCTTCCGGAGTGCTTCATACTCGCTGTCGGTTTGTCCGCCAGATTCTATCAGACCGATCCGAAACGATTGAGCACCCTTGAGCAACGGTTGGATTCCCTTGTTCCCGCGTCCGAATCCGAACACGACCATTCCGTCCGATGCTTCCAGCCCCTGATCGGAGTTGCCCAAATGGGCGAACGTGTCGAGGGCATCGTCGGGCGTTCGATGGACCAGCGCAAGGACACGTGGTGTTTGAACGTCACCCAGGTATGCCCAGCGGAATCGGCCAAAGAGTTTGTCGCCGGTAAAGTAGTCGCGTGGCGTCCGCGTCGGCGGTGTCACATCGGTCGCAAAGTACTGTGACTGGGGAGCCCAGCGTCCCGCGATCGGGCCTTCGTAGAGAAACCAGAACGGACGCTTCGGATCATCGGTCAGTACCTGCAGATCCGCGTGTGTGGCGTGAAACGTCCATCGAAGCCGCCAGGTGCCGGTTTGACTCGTCGTTTCAATGGTCCGCTGGTCAACTTGTGTGCTGGTCCCACGATCCCAACCGGGATGCCCAAATCCACCTTCATCCCCCTGGAACAACAGATTCGGCAATCCACGAAAGGACGATGCCGCCGAGGCCGGATAGCGATCCCAAGGTTCTTTCTTGAATCCGATCCAATCGTTGCCGTCTCGATCGATCAAACGCGACAGACCGCCCGATCGCTTGTCCAGCCAATACGTCGCACTTGGGGTGTCGATCACAAAATGATCGCGTTGCTCGTACTGTCCGTCGTCAATGACGACTTCAGCTCTGGGCATCCGCACGGCGATCGCCGGTCCCGGCCAAAGCACCTCCAACATGTGGTGTTCCGTCTCGCTATGGATCGTGAAGGTATTGACGCCGTGCTTCAAAACACTCGGCGGAAACGCCACGATGTCATAGTCATAGAAATGATTCTTGCCGCCGACGGGCAGCGGGTGATCGTTGATGCGAATCGGTTCGTGGTGCCCGTCCCAGCCGTGCCAAGTCCGCAGGTGCAGCACGGCTTCGGTTGATGCATGGATCGGGGCCGAGTCGGGAATCACGAACGTGCACGACTTCGTTTTTCCGGCTCGGACCCCGAAGTCTTCTGGTACGCCTGCGGCCGCGAACAGTTGGACGCTGTGATCAGGCCGATGCAACGATAACTGTTCGACCGGCTCGGTGACCGACCAGTAGCCGCGAGAATCCTGGATTCGAGCGACGAGCGAAATTGTTCCCGGTGCTTGATCTGGCACCCAACCGGTTTTCCATTTCAAGCGATAGGGCTGTTTCCAAAGCGTGCCGACGTGATCACGAATCTCATTGGGCTGACCACGAACGAGTTGGAAATGGCTTTCGTGATAGCCGCCGAAATCGCCGTCGCCATCTTCATCGTAGCCTTCGTACGACGCCAATACGTCGATCCGTCCGACGCCCATGGCCGCGTCGGCGTGCACTTCGATGTGCGGATTCTCGCCCAGCGTCTGGCCCCCTTGTGGGCTCGTGATTTGACCAGCAATCCGATGGTTTTCGCCTTTGGCTTCTTGGTCGTAATAGATCCGAACGACCATCGAATAAAGGCCCCACTGTCCCCAGCCGAACCCTCCGTCTTCATCGCAATCGGCATCAAAGACGTTGACGCCTTCACGCAAGTCCTGGAGCGGCACGTCGACCGTCGGATTGTCTTGAAAGAACACCTGCTCGGGCCGGATGCCATCGGGCAGCCCCGTCAATTCGGGGACCAGGATCCATTGGTTGTCGTTGAACCGGATCCGCTTGTTGACCGTGCCGCGATGGCCGCCCCAGCGATCCAGTGTCGCCTCGGCCCGAATCGCGTGTTCCAAATCATCGATTCGAATTTCAACGCGTGAGTTGGGCAGATGGGCTTGCGCGCGTTCAAACTTTTCCACCGCTCGTTTGTCCGTGACGCGCCAATCACGATCACCACCGTTGTGCACCGCGAACTCCCGGTACAAATCACCGGGTTGGGGACCGGAACCGCCGGCAAGCGTCGGAAAGACCAGGATCAGTGTGAAGAGCAGCGCGAGCAGCTTCATTGGAATTCTTGTCGGACGAGCGATCGAATCAGACAGACAGCTACCGCCTAGAATACACGACGCCGCCGACCGAAACGCTTGCCGAGTTTCGCGACCACGCGACCGCCGACCGTTTTACGTCGCATACAGCCGATTGATCTCATCGGCCAAAATCTGGATTCCGCGTCTCAGCACGGGTTCGGACGTCGTGAAGCTGATCCTCAGGCATTCGTCTCGGTGTGGCCAATCCTTGTCTTTGAGCCCGAAGAAAAAGTAGTGGCCCGAGATCACCATGACGCCTCGTTGTTTCAGCCGCTGATAAAGTTCGGCCGAAGAAATCGGCAGCCTTTCCAACCACAACCAGAGAAAGAACGCGCCTTCGCTGCGATGAATCCGATACGGCACCGAGTCATCGAGGGCTTCGGTCAACCAGCCTCGCGTCTGACGTGACCTCTCCTCGTAAAACGGACGGATCACATCATGGCTGAGCGACATGATTTCACCGCTGTCAATCATCGGCCGTATGATCGCTTGCCCGATGTTGTTGTTGGCCAACGAAGAGATCGCGTTCATCGACATCATCCACTGGATCCGTTCCTTGTTCGCAATCACGATCCCCGTTCGGGTCCCGGGCAGCCCCAGTTTGGAAAGGCTGTAGGTCAGCACCATCGATGGTTTCCAGATCGGCGTGCTGTCGGTGAAGATGACGCCCGGAAACGGATCGCCGTAGGCGTTGTCGACGATCAGCGGAATGTCGTTTTCCTCAGCCAGTTGGGCCAAATGTTCCAGTTCCGCATCGGAGACGACGTTGGAGGATGGGTTGGTCGGCCGAGAAAGACAGATCGCGGCGATCGAATCGTCGATTTTCACGGCATCGAAATCGATCGCGTACTTGAACTCGTGGTCGCCGATTTTTTCGATTTTCGGATGCAGGGCGTGATACAAATCGCTCGAAGTCGCCAGATCGGCGTACCCGATGTATTCGGGGACGATCGGAAGCAGCACCTTGCGCCGTGTCCCGTCATCAAAGGATCCCGCCAAGGCGTTGAGCAACAGAAAAAACGCGGTCTGGCCGCCGGCGGTGATGCAAACATTCTTTGCGGTGATCGGCCAGCCGAATTCTCGCTCGAACAGCTTGGCGACCGAATCGCGAAAAGCCGCGTCGCCCCCGGGCGGTTGGTAGTCCCCGAGCACGCTGGCGACCTGCTTCGGATCCTCGGCAAGCTCCCGGAAACGTTCCAGCCAACGCTCGTCGACCTCGGGAATGTGAGCCGGCTGACCGCCCCCAAGCATGCACAGATTCTCGTCGCCCGAGGCCAGCGTTTCGCCCAGGTCCTGCATCAATTCGCCGATCCCCGAATCCAGGGCCAAGCGGTTTCCGAATGTCGAAAGCGAGTGTTTCATAAGGTCAATCAAGGTGTCGCGGCTTGCGCAAAATCTCAAATCTCAAGTCGTCACGGGAATCCCTCCGATCCCCGGGCAACGTCAATGTAACGGAGCAGCTCTGTTGCCGAACCCCTCACAGAGTCTTCGGCGACGTGATTGCTGAACCAGAGCGTTGCACGCCGGATTTGGTTCGCCACATCGCCCGCACCACGAAATCCCGACTGCATCGTCCACTCCACCATCACCCCTGCCAATTCCGCTGCCTCATTCCGATCCGGCGAGGACTGGAATCTGAAATCAGTTCGCACTGCCGAATTTCCCTTGTTCCCAGGCTCAGCCTGGGAACACACTGTAATGGAGGCCGCTCGCCTCCTACCAACCTTGCGTTCCAAGCCGGAGCCCTGCAAGCAAGTTGAGTGAGTTGGCTGGAATATCAATGCAGAATCAGCCCGCGGATAGCAGCGCGAACCCACGGATTCCAGGCTGCCCGAGATCCGTGGGTTCGCGCTGCTATCCGTGGGTTTTCCTCAGTCACATGTTACCGAGTGACCATCATGCACCGCATTGCCTACCGCCTGCATCGATAGATTCCATTAGAGTCAGCAAATCTCAAATCTCTAACTCATCCTCGCTCCCCGCCAACTCCAAGGCTGAATCGATCACCCGTTTCCCCCTGCTTTCAAACTCCGCAGACAGCCCCGACGAAACCGCACATACCCGATCGAAATCGTCAGCAAACAAAACACGGCGATCGTTACCGGGTGGGCGCCGGCGTCGAGCAGTCGTGGTGTGTCGAGGAACCGGTCGCCGGAGAGCCAGGCGAGTGCAAGATAGAGGCCGTTGGCCAGCAGGCAGAAGTCGGCGACCAGCCACGCCGACGGCCGGCGAATCACGGCGGCGATCGCCAGTGGGAACAGCACGCCGAAAAGAGGACCGCACCAAAGCGTGACCAAGGGATGCGGATCGGGTCCGTGCAAACTGTACGGCATCCGCCAAGGCGCCAGGTCGGCGTCGACGAGCGTGGCACCACTGGCCCAGCCACCGATCAGATGTCCCATCTCGTGCGTGAGCGTCATCACGATCCACGAGAGCAGCAACAGGGCGACAAAGACGACGACGCGACCGCGCATGAATCGTGGCACAGTTGGACGACGCAACGACTACTTGCCGTATTTGTCGATCAGCATGGTTAGGAATTTTTCCGATTGGTCATGGACATCACTGGTCGTGGAAATCACCAAAACATGATCGATCGCCAGCGCGGTGGAGTTCCCTCCAAGCGTTTCCCAGGTATCGGGAACGACGGTGGAAGTCATGACTTTGATCACTTGGTCTGCTTTGGCAGCCAGATTCTCCGGCAGCACATACATCGCCAGAACCAGGTTGTCCTCTGCCGCCTCGACCGTCGTGATCTGCATCACTTCGTCCTTGATCATGTAGGTCAAATCCAGGTCGCGGAGCATCAGCCGCAATGCCGCTCGGAGCGTCACGTTCTTAAGATCAATGGTGACGCCCACACCGGCGTCGAGTCCAATTTCCTCAAGTGCCCGTAGGTCGATCACGATCGGGATATTGTGCTGCGCCGAGAGTGTTTGCAGTGCTTCTTGCAGGGGCGTTTCAATGAACGTGATCGATGTTTCATCGCTCAATGCCGCGTTGATCCGCTGCTCCGCTTCGTTGTGCATCCGCGTCTTGGGCGACTGGGGTTTGCGGCCTTCGGCCAGCGCCTGTTTCGCTTTCTGTAACACGGCCCCGCGAACACTCTTGGGCGGTGCCGCTTTCTGCGGCTTTGCCGGTCGGGTGCCCGGCTGTGGTGCAAACGGGTCTGCCGGCTGGCCCGATGAAGCGCCAAACGGATCCGCCGACTGCGACCACACGATCGAGCTAGAGAAAACAAACAACAACGCCGCCAACGTCGCCGGAAGAACACGCATCTAAACACCTGGGGATCGAGAAGAGTGACAGAAGGGGACGGCCAGTCCCAGCGGGAATCCTCCCACGTCGACAAATCAGATGCAAGGAAAAACTTTGGCGGTCGGTGCCATCGGCTTGATGGACGAATGTTGATGACCCGCTCTTTTGGCGGGCCAAAGCTGGCTATGATAAGGCGAGGCGATTCCAATGCCTTTGCGAGGCGTCTGTTTGTATGGGTGGGGGCGGCATCTGACAGCTCGGATCGCCCGGTCGTCGCAAGCTGGAAGCTTACGCCACCTTGATACCACCCCCATCACGATTCAGCCTCGAGTCAAACGCCCGTGAACCCCGACGTCCTGCTACAAGCGGTAAACCTGTCACGGCGGATCGCCGGCAAAACGTTGCTCGACGACGTCACGCTGGATTTGACCGCCGGGGCGCGTCTCGGGCTGGTCGGCCCGACCGGCAGCGGAAAGTCGTTGTTGCTGCGAATTCTGGCGTTGTTGGAACCGGTCGACTCGGGCGATTTGCTCTGGCAGCAGACGTCGGTGGCGAACGACCAGGCGACGATCTATCGCAGCCAAGTCATCTATGTGCATCAGCGCGCCGCCGCCTTCGAAGGGACGGTGGAAACCGTCTTGCGTCAGCCGTTTCAATTGAAAGCTCATCGCGGTCGTCATTTTGATCGTGACTGGATCGTTGATCAATTGGCAACGGTCGCCCGCGACGCTGCGTTCCTGGACCAACATCACGAACAACTCTCCGGCGGCGAAGCACAAATCGTTGCCTTGTTGCGCGCCATTCAGTTGTCACCCCGCGTGTTGTTGCTGGACGAACCCACGTCGGCGCTGGATCGGCAATCGGCGCGACACGTCGAATCGATCGTGATGCGTTGGTATGGCGACGCACCCGACCGGCGAGCCTACATTTGGGTCTCGCATGATCCCAGTCAGGCCGATCGCGTTTGCGATTCTTTGATCACCATGCACTCCGGCCAAATCCAACGCCGTCAAACGACCGAGTGACCCAAAACCTTTTATGTCGCCGTACATCGAATTAACCAACCTGCAAGTCTGTTTGGCGGCGATCTTGATCGTCATCAACGGCGTCGTTTCGATCGTGTTGCGGTTGCGATTGGAAAAGACGCTGGCGATCGCGAGTGTTCGCACCGTCGTGCAGCTCTCGCTGGTCGGCGTCGTGTTGTCGTGGGTGTTTCGAGTGGACCGTTGGTACGTCGTCCTGGCGATCGCGGCAGTGATGACGCTCATCGCCGGCTTTTCCGCCGCCGATCGTAGCAAACGCAAGTTTCCCGGCATCCGCCTGATCGCCATCACTTCGGTATGGTCGTGTGCATGGATCTTGACCGGATACGTATTGCTGTTCGTCTTTCAGGATTTGCCGAAGTGGTACGAACCGCAGTATGCGATTCCGCTATTGGGCATGGTGCTCGGCAACACGCTCAACGGGATCTCGGTCGGCCTGAGCACGTTGACCGAAACACTCGTTCGCTCCCGCGGGCAAGTCGAAACATTGATCGCGCTCGGCGCGACGCGTTGGGAAGCGGCGGGGGAACCGATCCGCGAAGCGGTGCGGACGGGGATGATCCCGATCGTCAACTCGATGATGGTCGTCGGCGTGGTCAGTTTGCCGGGGATGATGACCGGCCAAGTGATCTCGGGCATGGATCCGGCTCAGGCGGTCCGCTACCAGATCGTGATCATGTTTCTGATCGCCGGCGCAACCGCCCTGGGAACCGTCTCGGTCGTGTTGCTTTCGGTCAGGCGACTATTCGACGTCAACCATCGATTTAAATTTGAACTGATTCGCACGACGGGGTCGTCATGAAGGATCCATTGAACCAACCGAGTTTTGAAACGACGCGGTGGAGCGTGGTCGTTTCGGCGGGACAGGAAGATTCCAAGCTAGCCCGTGATGCGATGGAGCAGCTTTGCCGTCGTTATTGGTTTCCCTTGTTCGCGTTCATTCGACGTCGAGGATACGGCGAGTCCGATGCGGAGGACTTGGTCCAAGCCTTCTTCGTCCGCGTGGTGGAGAAAGACGTGTTTGCCGCGGCAGACCAAGACCGCGGCCGGTTTCGCACCTTTCTACTCACTTCGCTTGAGAACTTCCTCGCCAACGAATATGCAAAATCCACCGCACTGCGTCGCGGAGGCGGCAACAAACTTCTGAGTTTGGAACTGCGAAACGCGGATGGGAAACGACCCCACCGGATCGCTGATGGCGGCCGGCCCGAAGACGAATACCATCGTCAATGGGCCATCGCCGCATTGAGCGCGGCCCTGGAAACGGTTGAGACAGAATACGAGCGAGACGGCAACGCGGCGTTGTTTTCAGAACTTCGCCCCTATCTCTCGACTGACGGGGAACGAAAACCTTACGCTTTGGTCGCGAAATCGCTGGGGATCTCGCCGACCAATGTCAAAGTTGCCGTGCATCGATTGCGAAAGAGATATCGTCGACAGTTGGAGTCGGAGATTGCTTCGACCGTCGAGTCCCCGGAACAAATCGAAGATGAAATTCGTCAGTTGTTTCAGGCGTTGGGGGGCTGAGCCCGCTGAAAGATTCTTTTTCCAGTTTTCTTGTAACCACCCGTCATCGTTCCGTTACCCCATGATGAACAACACGACGTAACGGAAAAATCGATGAATTCAACTGCACGATGCCCAACCTGTGGCGGTCCGCTTACTCCGACAACGGGCCAGCCGATGTGCCCGGCGTGCCTGATGCGCGGGGTGCTGGAGCCATCCGATTCGGAGCTGGCAAGCCGATTTTTATCCGAAACGCGTTCGCTGGCTAGCGACAAGCACTTCGATTCCATGCAATCGGTCGGCGCGACCACCCCGTTTGCCGACCTGGATCCCGGTGCTCGGATGGGAGACTATCGGATCGTGCGCCGACTCGGACGCGGCGGGATGGGCGTGGTTTATGAAGCCGAGCACGTGCCGACCTCCCGGCGCGTGGCGCTCAAGGTGTTGGCCCAATCGCTCGACCAGCCCGAAGCACGCGCACGATTCCTGCGCGAAGGCCGGCTCGCCGCTTCGATCAATCACCCCAACAGCGTCTACGTCTACGGCACCGAAGAAATCGATGGCGTTCCGACGATCTCGATGGAATTGGTCGACGGTGGAACTCTCGCCCAGCACGTCAAACGGTTGGGACCGATGTCGATCCGCAGTGCCGTTGATGCCGTGATCCAAATCATCGATGGCCTTGCAGCGGCCGATGAGCGCGGAGTGCTGCACCGTGACGTCAAACCCTCCAACTGCTTCGTTGCCGCTGATGGAACGGTCAAGGTCGGCGACTTTGGCTTGTCGATTTCAACCACCGGTGGCCAGCTCAACTCGATGTCAGAGGTCACGATCGAGGGCACGTTTCTGGGGACGCCCGCCTTCGCTTCCCCCGAACAACTCCGCGGCGAACCACTCGATCGCCGCAGCGACATCTATTCCGTCGGCGTCACGCTGTTCTACTTGCTGACCGGTCAAGTGCCGTTTGACGCCGACAACATGATCCATCTGTTGGCGACCGTGCTCGACAAGCCCGCACCCTCGGCGTCAACGATTCGTCGCGAGATTCCAGCGGAATTGGATGCCGTGATCACTCGCTGTCTACGAAAACCCCAGGGCGAACGATTTGAAAACTACGATGCGCTCCGTGCGGCGTTGAAACCTTTCAGTTCTGAGTCCCCGGTCGCAGCCTCACTGGGTGATCGGACGCTGGCAGGTATTGTCGACGCGGCGATCTGCCAGTGTGTACTGGCACCGGTCAGTTTTATCAGCCAGTACCGAGGCGACCTGGCAAGGGATTTTGGGCCGACACAAAGCTCGGGGGCGATCGCATTAGGAGTGTTGATAGTCGGATTGACGATCGCTTACTACGCGGTCGCAGAATGGAAGTACGGATATACGATCGGTAAGAAACTGTTCGGCCTGCGTGTCACGGCCGAAGGCGACCGCCCGACCGTATCTCAAACCATCGGCCGGGCGTTTCTGTATCTCGGTGTTCCCGTTATTCCATCGACGCTATTCAACTTGGTTTATGTTTCACGTGACTCGACGGAGTTTGTCTTCGGCCCCGCCATGTTTGCGACCCTGCTGGTGGGTTGGTCCTACTTCATCCTCAAGTTTGGCCTATTTGTGACTGCACGTTCGTGTAACGGTTACGCAGCGATTCACGATCGCATGACCTCCACGCGCGTGCTGCAACGGTTGCCAGACGTAAAACGGATCGCGGCCGAACATGACCAGGATGCGACAGAGCGTGACTCATTTGACTTCGATCCGAACGCGGCAACGATTGGACCCTATCATCAATTGCAAACCCTATTCGAACGTGAAAACGAACAACTGATTCTTGGCTATGATGCCAGACTGTTGCGACGAGTTTGGCTGCATGTGCAACCCATTGGCACCGCGATGGTGCCCGCGGCGGTACGGAATTCGACGAGCCAGACGACACTCCGTTGGCTGGGTGGACGCCGTAGCGAAACCGAGTGTTGGGACTGTTACGAAGCCCCCACCGGACAGCCCCTCATCGGCCTGATGAAATCGGTCAGCTGTGCCCGAGCGATTCGTATCATGCGACGTCTGGTCCCATTGCTGACGGAGCAGCCGAGGCCACCAGAAACGCCGGATTCAAGCGAGCAGCATGCCACAACATCTGACGTAGCCAAACTGCCGACGCTGCGACAACTGTGGGTCACCGACTTGGACGAACTCAAACGGTTGCCGTTCGAAATGGCCGAGGATCGTACCGAGGTCAATGCCGGCGACGACATCGAAGTACCCGAGTCGTCGCTGCAGCCTGCGGAACCGCTACCGTTGATCCGTCGAGTCGCGGCGATTTGGCTCGGTGCGGACCATGGGCCGGCGTCGAACTGTCACTCGTGGTCGCTCGGCCAACACGATGCGATGCTTCAAGTCGCAGCTGCCGACGAGGTTGCCTGTGCGACACAGATCTTGAACGCCGTTGATCAGGATCGTCCGCTGAAATTGCGGTCCCGTGTTCTGGGCGTGGTCGCCATCTCACTCGCCTTTCCGTTGATGACGGTGATGTTTGGTCTGTTCGCGGCGGCTCTTTACGAAAGTCAAAAAGATCGTTACCCCGAGATCGACCAGCTTCATGAAGTGGCACAGGTGCTGGCGCGTGAAGAACGATTATTGACCGCGGAGCGGATCGATCGCGTGGTCGCTGTGCAGCGTTATGTCGCCGGGAAATTCGCTCACGTACTGGAGGATAAAGACACGATGAATTCGATCTATGCCATCACGCGGTTGACGCCAGCCGACCGCATAGCCATTGGTCAGGCGATCGATTCACAGCAACCGACCCCAGACGAACTCCGCGAGGCGACCAACGCTTATCAGGCGTTGCGACAAGACTGGCTGGAAGACCCCGGTGATCAAGTCCAAATCTCGTTTTCCTTTTGGACGGCGCTCGGTCCCGCCTACACGTGGCTGGAATTCATTTGGTTCCCCAGCCTGTTCACCGGCCTGCTGTTTCGTGGCGGCCTACTGATACGAATGTTCGGTTTGGTATTGGTCAACCGCCGCGGCAAACGAGCGTCGGGGCTACGCGTGTTTATCCGCATGTTTTTCAGCGGCATGCTGGTGTTGACGATCGCCATCGGCGGCGCAGCACTAACGTTCAGCTCAGCGTCGGCGTATTGGAGTCAATTCTCGATCCAAATGGGCGTCATTGTCAGTTTGGTATTGGCAGCTGCAACGATGGTGGTCGTCCCCCTGCTTCGAGGCAATCAGTGCCTGAGTGATCGTTTCGCCGGAACCTATTTCGCGGTGAAATAGAAATCGAATCGCACACGCACAACCCGCCCGATGGGCTGGAAGAGTTGATGTCGGTCGACGAGTTTCGCGTTATGATCGCCTATCTGGCGATCAAGAAGTGGGGTAAGCTTCCAGCTTGCCTCCCCGGAAGCGTCAGCTTCCGGCGGATACACGGCTGGGTCCTCAAGCGGGAAGCTTACGCTTCCCGGGTCGCAAGCTGGAAGCTTACGCCACGATCAGTCGCGACGGGTGTTTTCCCTGGCAAGTTTTCGTCGCTCATCGAGATACTCTTTGTTGGCCCGCTCGTACGATTCGGCGCGCGAGTACACCTGAAAGGACATGAACACGCCGAAGGCGATGAACAGGACTCCGAACAGGGGAAAGATGCTGAAGACACCCGGTGCTCCCATCCGAGATCCCGCACCGGTGATCCCGGCCGCCATGATGGTCCAGAACAGACCGAAGACGGCCACCATCACGCCGCCTGCGACCGCTCCCGTCTTGGTCGGCAGACTCTGACGGCCATGCTTGCCGGTCACCATGTGGGACAGACGCTCCTGCTGCCAACGGGAGTCCAATTCCTTGATCTCGCTGGACGATTTGATTTCGGCCACGTCGCGGGCGATCCGATCGGTTGTTTCTTTTAGTTCGTCCAAGACCGTCGTCGAATAGCTGTTGCCGACGTGCTCGATCGCTAGTTTCGCTTCGCAGAACCCGCAGGTCGCGAATCGAGCCTTGGCGGGAACGTCTAGCGGAGCACCGCAATGATTGCAGTTGAGCGAGATAACTTTCATGGGCTGCTTATCGGATATTGGTGTCGAAACATCTTACGAATCTGTCCCTGGCAGAGGTCGTGCGTTTTCATGCCTCGTTCTGCCATCCCGCTCCTGATTCCCGTTGATGCGACAGGACGTTGCGGCAAGTTGGGAGGTAGGAAGATTTTGGAGGTAGGAAGATTTGCGGAATCGAATGGATGGTGCATTTCATCATTTTCTTACCCCCGAAATCTTCTTACCCGATTTCTGCAGGCGGCTTGGATACGGGGCCACTTGCGCAAAGCGGCTGATGTCAGTTCCCACACGATTGAAGCACAAATCGGATCCGCTTGGGGCGCGCCGATCGCTAAGACCCCGCCGGTCGGACGATCGTTTTTCCGCCTCCGGCGGCCCAGGTTTCTCGGCCGGCGACGTGCACCCGAATGGCGATCAGTCCGGCTCGTTGCTCTTCCAAGCGAATCGAAAATGTCTTGGGCTGGCCCGCCGAAATCGGTTCCGCGACTCGGGCCAGGGTGATCTCATTCGGATCCGGTTTCGGTTGGCCCGGTCGTGTATTGCGGGTCTCGCCCAGCGGATGATCGAGCATCACCACGCACTCGCCGTCAATCGGACTGGTCACAGTGACTTCGATCGGCGCGCCGAAATCGAAGCCCGTCGCCGTCTCGACTTCGACGGCCGCGGGGGGATGAAGTTTCAACATCGGGTCGCCCAGCAATCCGTACAGCGCCGCGTGCTCGCTCCGCTCGTCGGCCAGTTTGGTTCCCGCCGGACTGACCAGTGTGGCGACGGCATCGACCATCGTTCGAAGCGGACCTTTCTCCGTCGATTCGTCTTCCGATTCCATCCGCCGGATCGCAGCCAACCACGCGCTGCCGAGTCGATCGGCCGGTGGCAGGTCCTCGGCGCCCTGGCCGTAGATGGAATCAATCAACCCCAGTGTCAAGGAAGCGTTGCCGTACGGCATGGTCACTCGGTTTCCGGCGATCACCGCAATCGGACCACACTCGTGCAACAGCAACTGCTCGGCAAAACTGTCGACGCCGGCGTCGATGGCGCCGGTGAAACAGCACAGCAGGACTGCGATCGGTGCGTTGGCGGGATCACATTTCAACGTAGCGATCGAATTACCATCGAGCACCGGGATGCCCGTCGGACCACTGGGCACGCTGTCCAGCCGATCGATCATGCCGTGTCCGGCGTAGACCCAGAACCGACAGCCTTGGGTGTAACGCTCGGTCACCGACTCGGTAAATCGCTTGCGAGGGTAAAACAGATGACCGGGACTGCCGTAGGTCACACTGGTGCGAACCGGAATCGGTAGCGAAGCGGTCACCATCATTCGCGTGACCGACTCGATCGCGGAATCAGCCAACATGCCGAATCCGCCGACCCCGCCGACCAATTGAACCCGCTGACGCCAGAGCGAAAAATTGCGACTGGCCTCATAAGCCTTGATCCGCCGAATCAAGTCACGCAATTGATCCGGGGTATCGACCGGCAGTCGTCCGACCGACACATCGGCTCGGCCGTCGGAATCGATGTCGCTGTAGGGATAGTCGGTCGCCATCGTCGGCGTGCTACCGAACTTGGCGCTGACCGTGGTCGCGACATAGTGCATCGGCACCTGTTTGCGCGTGTCCGCCGCCGAACCGATCACCGGCGCGTCACCGACCAGCAATAGAAACCGATCGGTTGGCAGAGCGTTCCGACGGATCGACATTAACAATTCGCCGGCGGTCGATTTTGAATCGATCACACGCACCTCGATGCCCTGCGCTCGGCGATAGTCGATCCATGCTTCAAGCGGCTCGCGAAAGTCGGACGGACAAATGACCAGCGCGGTTTCGGCCGGTTCGGGGTCCGCAGCGCGGGCGGTCGGCATTAACAAGAACACGACCGCGGCGAGGTACATGAATGCGATCGGCACGCATCGCCTCCTGCGCGTCGAAGTGGTGCGATCTTTCACTCCACCCTCTTGATAGGCATTGGTATTCACACCACTCACCAGGGCTGACGTCCCAAGGGGACGCAGCGTTTGATTGCTGTGACCCCGTCCGGGGTCAATCCGCCATCGATTTCGGGATTCCGGTGGTGCGCTAAGGCGACCACCGGCTACCTGCTGTAACCCCTCTCGGGGTAAAACCTGCTCCGCAGGCGGATTGAGTCCGCGAGATGTGGGTAAACCTAAGCCCCCGGCCCCTCTCCCCGAAACGGGGCGAGGGGTGCCAGTGCGCCAAAACGCGACCTGTGTAGATTCCAATCCTGCCATTCCTTTCAGTAACGTTTGTGGGATAGGCGTCGCCCCTATCAAACCAGACAATTCGACAACCAGACGATTTAACAATCGACAATGACAGGCTGGAAGCCTATCCCACGTCCTCGTGGTGAACGCGATCCCGCTATCTCAACCAATTCCCCAGGAAAACGCTAGTCCAATGTCCGACCCGTCGCCACCCGGAGTCCCGTCCGTCCACCGCGACAAACCCCGTCTGGCCATCACCGTGGGCGACGCGGCGGGGGTCGGGCCGGAACTGGCTTTGGTCTGTGCGGCCGAAGCATCGGTCCGCAGCCGCTGTCATCCTATTCTAGTCGGCCCGGCTGCGATCCTGGGAAAGCTAGCGGCGATGCGCGGTCTGGAGTTGCCCCCGCAGACCACGATCGAGCAACTGGCCGGTTCGGGGCCTTTTCCGCCGTCGGGGCTGGTCGACTGCGGTGACGTGCCGCCGGAGTCGTTTGTGCCCGGTAAATTTTCGCGAGAAACGGGCCGGGCGTCGTTTTCCGCGGTTGATCTGGCCATCGCAGAAACCTTGGCCGGACATTTCGACGCCATCGTGACCGGCCCGATTCAGAAAGAAGCTTGGCACGCCGCCGAGACGGGCTACTTGGGACACACGGAATTGCTGGCCGATCGCACGCAAACGAAAGAATTTTGCATGATGTTGTCCGGCCAAGCCTGTTCGACGGTGCTGGCGACCATCCACGTTCCCCTGGCCGACGTGGTCACCACGCTGACCGTTCCGCTGATCGCACGCGCCATCCGGCTGGGCGGATCGGCGATGGAAAAACGGTTCAGCCGGCCGCCGCGAATCACGGTACTGGGGCTCAACCCCCACGCCGGCGAAAACGGATTATTGAGCCACGGCGAAGAAGACACCTTGATCCAGCCGGCGATCGAAAGGGTTCGACAGGAATGCGAATCCGAAAATCGAGATTGGCGGATCACCGGCCCGGTCCCTCCCGACACCGCGTTCACGCCGGCAATGCGAGCGGAAACCGACGTCCATATCTGCATGTATCATGACCAGGGATTGATTCCGCTGAAGGCGCTATCGTTCGACGACGCCGTCAACATCACGCTGGGGTTGCCGATCGTGCGGACCAGCGTCGACCACGGCACCGCGATGGATCTTGCCTGGAAAGGAACGGCGAGTCCCAATAGCATGCGTTCGGCGATCGACCGCGCGATCGAGTTGTGTCGGTGAGGCTTTGTCAACTTTTTAAACTCACAGTGAGACCGAACGGCTCACCGCCAATGCCACTTCGTTTGCATCTGAAGGTGTTAGCGGTACGGCGCGAGCCGTCCGGTTTCAGCGTGAAAGACCGGAGGGCTCGCGCCCTACCGCTAACAAAAACACCCCGCTTGGCGTCAAAGTAAGTGGCGATGGACCATGACAGGCTGGAAGCCTATCCCACGAGGAACACACGGTTAGAACGGTTGAACGTCCAGACATCAACAAGCGACATGCCAGGGAGTCTTCGCCCCGCCGTTTGGATCGCGGTCGCAGAGGTCGCTGCGCTGCTGGCGTTGTTTTTTATCTATGCCGGTGATCCTCCGCCGGCGGTCAATGAAGCCCATTATCTGGTCAAGGCCAAGAACTTTTGGGATCCCACGTTTTGCTCGCGCGACCTGTTCGCGGCTTCGGGGAAGGCACACACGACGTTCTACTGGACGTTCGGCGCGCTGACCCAGTTCGTTTCGCTCGGGACCACGGCTTGGATCGGACGTCTGCTCGGCTGGCTGATGCTGGCAATCGGATTGCGGCGATGTTGTCGCAGTTTCGGATTGCCCGCCTTCGCGTCGTTGGGCGTCGCGGTCCTGTGGCTGGTCGGGATCGAACACGGGAACCTGGCCGGCGAGTGGGTCGTCGGCGGTATCGAAGCCAAGGTGCCGGCCTATGCTCTGGTGTTGATGGGTATCGCCGAGGTCGCTCGACGGAACTGGGCGCGGGGCTGGATCTGGTTTGGCGCCGCGTCGGCGTTTCACGTGCTGACCGGCGGCTGGGCAGTGATCGCCGCGACGGTTGCGTTTGTGGTGACCGAACGCTGGTTCAAGCGATCCGATCAGCCGCCGATTCGATTCTTCAGCGTCGGGCTGTTTATCGGCGGAGCCCTTTCGTTGTTCGGCTTGCTGCCGGCGATCAGTTTGACCCTCGGTGCGACGGCCGGGGAGAGCGTGGAGGCGGCCAGGATCTACAGCTACATGCGGATCCGACATCATCTGCTTCCGAGTGATTTCCCGATGCACTGGTTCGTCCGTCACGGTGTGTTGGCGATCGGTTTGTTGGCGTTGGCCTACCTCGGCCGGCCGACGACCGCACAACGAAGGGTGATTTGGATCGGCGTCGGCGCCCTGGGGATCGCCGGCTGCGGTTTAGTTGTCGGAGCGCTTCCGGCAGTGATGCCGGACTTGGCGGCGAAGTTGTTGCGTTACTATTGGTTCCGGCTCAGTGATGCGATCGTGCCACTGGTGCTCGCGCTGTGGTTGATGCAGCTGTTGGCGTCGCGAAAATCGGTGGAATCCGCTGCACGCGTGCGTGGACTCGTCCTGTTGGTGCTTCTGGTCGCGACCGGAATGTTTCTGGGATCGGCGTGGCAGCGGAATCGAATCGGCATCCCACCGTCGACCAGCCATCGTCTGCTGGGGGTGGACTTGAACGCCGATGCCGAGCGACAGCAACGTTCGCATTCGGACTGGGTCGCCGTCTGTGACTGGGTACGTGTCGCGATGCCTCGCGACGAGATTTTTTTGACGCCCCGACACCAGCAAACGTTCAAGTGGTATTCGTCCCGCGCGGAGGTTGCCAATTGGAAGGATGTGCCACAGGATGCCAAGTCGTTGCTCGAGTGGAGAGACCGGTTTGACGACATTTTCCCCAAACGAACCGGCGTGATCTCGTTGAATTCCGTTCGGGTGCCGATCAGCTATTTGAAACTGCGGGCGTATCGCCAGCGGTACGGGGTGCGATTCATGATCGTCGACAACCGGGTCGCGACCAAACGATTACCCTTGGTCAAGATCTACCCGGTCAACGGTCAGCAGAACGAGACCTACAGCGTTTACGAGCTGCCCTACAACTGAGGCGTTTGGCGATCCCAGCGGGAGGCGTCAGCACGCAATCGGTCTGATTCGATCTCCACCGCTCTCTGTCGCAATCAGTTATCCTGTGAGCTTCATCAACCACCTTCCGTTTTTTTGGAGTCCGGCAGTGCACGAGAGAGACCTGTCAAGAATCATCGCCCTGATGTTGCTGCTCGCCGTGTTTGCCGGATGCAGCAAGCCGTCGACGCAATCGAGCACCGCCCCCCAGCCGACGACTCTGGAGGAGATCACGACGGATGACAGTTCGATTGTGTCCGATGTCAGCCGTGCCGAAGCCGACCAATTCGCCGCGGAGTGGCAACTAGCGATTGAGCAAAATGATGCCGCCAAGGCGACCCAATTGATCGACTGGACTTCGATTTTCGATCGCGCCCTGGAAGGATTTGATGTGGATCCCCGCTTTCGATCGGGCTTTCATCAGGGTGCCTCGCAAGCGGTCAAGAATCTGGTCGGCGTGGTTCACCAAAGTACCCTAAACGGTGGATCGTACCGCCCGGTCCGCTCGGTGCAGCGTGGCGAGACGCAGCATGTGGTCATGCGGTTGTTGACCGAAGACGGCGGCACCAACTATCACGACTTCCAGCTGGCTCGCAAGAACGGCAAGGTCGTGGGGGAGCATTTCTTCATCGCGATGACCGGTGAATCGTTTGGTGATTCGCTTCGCACCAACGTCGCCGCCGTCATTCAAAGTCAGAATTCGGTCCTCTCGCGATTATCGGGGACGGCCAAGACCGAGATGGAAAACCTAACCAAACAACAGGAGATGTCGACCGCGGTCCAGCAAGGCAACTATCAGCGGGCGCTTGAGATCTATGACGAATTGCCCGCGAAGATTCAACAGATGAAACTGCCGATGCTGTTTCGAGTGATGTCGCTGGCCGAAGGGGATTACGAGATTTACGTCGACGCGATCAACGAGTATTCCGATCGATTTCCCAACGACGCCTGCTTGGGGCTGATCACACTGGACGCGGCGGGAATCAAGGAGGATGAAGTCTTGTTGCTGAAGTCATACGATTCGATCCAAAAGTGGACCGGCGGCGATCCCTATTTGACGACCTTGGTTGCCGGCGTGCGAGCCACCTTCGGAGCGACCGAAGCGGCTCAGAAAATGATCGAAACGGTGGACGTGGACGCGATCGGGTTGGCCGGTGCCCACGATTTTGCGTTGACCGTTTCCCTGGCCAACGATGATCATGAATCCACGCTGCACCATTTGGCGGCGTTACGCGATCAATACGGCTACGAGTTCACCGACCTAGCGACGGTCGAAGACTTCAAACGCTTTGCCGCCTCGCCGGTCTATCAGCAATGGTTGCAGGAAAGCACGGCGGGAAAGTGACGCCATCCCAGCGGGACGCGTCTCGGTCTGTTGATTTAGTGAGCCGCGACGCGTAAGCGGCCGGGCATTTCGGCGCCCGCCCGAGGCCTTACGGCCAGCGGCTCACCATTGACTCCGCAGATCCCGATTAGATCGACATGCTGATCAGCGACCGGCGCGTGTTAGCGGGAGCCGCCGGCGACCAGCGTGACGATCTCGCCGGCCAAGTGATTCACGCTGCCCTTGCCGTCGGGATGCAGTCGCGAACTGAGGAAGATGAAAATCAGATCTTTCTCAGGATCGATCCACAGCACGGTGCCGGTGAAACCGCCGTGTCCAAACGCGCGATCGGACAACCCCGTGCCGCGGTTGCTCGAATAAGGCGACTGATGATCCCAACCCAGCGTCCGGGTTCCGCGCGGGTTGTCGGCAGGAACGGGGTGCGGGGCGGTCATCCGATCAAACGTTTCCTGCTCGATGACCGATGAATCCCCCTGCGAGGCGGCCAGCAGTTCTTGGCCGAACTTGACCAGATCGTCCACCGTTGAAAACAGCCCCGCATGTCCGGCGACGCCGCCCAAACGTGAAGCCCGCGGATCGTGCACTTCGCCTTGCAGCCAACCGTCGGATTGTCTTTCCGTCGGCGCTGCACGCGCCTTCAAGTGCGATGGCGGATTGAAGGTGGTCTCGTCCATCCCGATGGCGCCGAACACGTGCTCCTTGGCAAACACATCCAACGGCTGACCGCTGACCTTTTCGACCAGCTTTCCCAGCACGATGAATCCGACATCCGAGTAGGCAAACTTCGTTCCCGGATCCGATCGCAAATTCAATTCACAGATCCGCCGCCACGCCGTGTCCGGTCCGTCTTGATAGTCGGCCAAGGCGTTGTCCGGCGTCAATCCGCTGACGTGCAACAGACACTGCGCGACGGTGATGGTTTCTTTTTTGTGCCCCGTGAATTCTGGCAGGTACTGGGAAACCGGGGCGTTGAGATCAATTTTTCCGCGCTGGGACAACAGCGCGATGGACGTCGCAGTGGCCACCGGTTTGGTGATCGAGGCGAGGTCAAACACCGTGTCGGTCGTCATCGGCAACGCGTCTGGTTCGACTTGGCGGTCACCGAACGTCTGGAGAGACCAGATCTGATTCCGATCGGCAAAGCAGACCACGGCGCCGGGCAGATCCCCGTCTTGGATGGCCGCATCGACCAGCGTTGAAATCTGGGCATGAAGTTTGGGGTCGGGATGCTGAGCGGTCGAGACGGCGGGCGGGATCAGACCGATGATCAACAGAAAGTAAGTCGCGATGCGTGTCACAAGGGATCCATCGTGAAGGCGGGAGTGGCAAAACAATGTCGGGCAAAACAATGTAACCCAACCAACCGCCCACCTCCATCATCTAGCCCTCCCATCATCCAGGCCTCCCATCATCCAGGCCTCCCATCATCCAGCCCTC
>NZ_JANZKV010000052.1 GCF_025060895.1 Stieleria sedimenti
AACTTAGCGGTATTGGGCGACAGCCCCCGAGCGGGCTGTCGATTTAGTCGGGTTCTGCTGAGTCAATGGTGAGCCGCTGGCCGTCAGGCCTCGGGCAACGTCACAGTGCCCGGCCGCTGACGCGTCACGGCTCACAAAATCGACAGACCGCTCGCGCCGATCCGCGAACACCGCTGCACCAAAACTTGCCTGACCACTCACACTCGTTTTCATTCGATTGGCTAGAATGTTCCGCGGACATCCAACTTTCACCCGCCTTAACGAACCCGCCATGCAACGTCGCCAATTCCTCAAGAACTCCGCCGTCCTCTCCACCGCAGCACTGACCGCCGGGGTGTGGAGTGAAACCCGTGCCGCCGATTCTCTTTCACCCAATGAAAAGCTCAAGGTTCTCTGCGTCGGGACGGCCAACCGTGCCGGCGCAAACGTCGATGGCGTCAAGGGCGAAGACATCGTCGGATTGTGCGACATCGATTCCAAGTACCTGGCCAAAGCGGCGGCGCAATTCCCATCGGCCAAGACCTATCGCGACTATCGCGAAATGATCGCCGAAGCAGCCGACACCGCCGATGCGATCGTGATCTCCACGGCGGACCACAACCATGCACCGGCGGCGATCCGAGCCATTCGCGCCGGGCTGCATTGCTACTGCGAGAAACCGCTGACCCACACCGTTCACGAAGCGCGGCTGATCGCCGAAGCCGCCCAGGAAATGGGTGTCGCCACGCAGATGGGCACGCAGATCCACGCCGGCAACAACTATCGACGCGTCGTCGAAATCATTCGCGCCGGAACGATCGGTGATGTCGCCGAAGTGCATGTCTGGGTGGGTAAAGGCTGGGGCGGTGGCGAACGCCCCGAATCCGGCGATCCCGTTCCGGAGCATCTGGATTGGGATCTGTGGCTCGGCCCGGCGCCCGAACGCCCCTACAAGGAAGGTCGCTATCACCCGGCCAACTGGCGGCGTTGGTGGGACTTCGGACAAGGAACCCTCGGCGACATGGGATGCCACTACATGGACCTGCCCTTCTGGGCGCTGGACCTGAGACACCCGACCCGCGTTGCAGCCGAAGGCCCCGAAGTGCATCCGGAAACCTGCCCGCTGGGATTGACGGTCCACTATGAATTCCCCGCCCGCGGATCGCAGGTCCCGGTCAAGATGACGTGGTATGACGGCGACCACATCCCCAAGACGGTGGCCGGCGAAAAGGTCCCCGGTAGTGGTGTGATGTTTGTCGGTAGCGAAGGCAAGATGTTTGCCAGCTACGGCAACTACCGTTTGTACCCCGAAGACAGCTTCAAAAACTTTGAGCCGCCGACCCCGACGATTCCCAATTCGATCGGGCATCACCAAGAATGGATCCACGCCTGCAAGACGGGCGCCGAAACGACGTGCAACTTTGATTACTCCGGTGCGTTGACCGAGTCGGTGTTGCTGGGCAACGTGGCCTTCCGTACCGGCAAGGCACTCGATTGGGACGGCAAACATCTCAAAGCGACCAACTGCCCCGAGGCCGATGCCCTGATCCAAAAACAGTACCGCACCGGCTGGGAAGTGGCCTAAGCATCCCAAGGTGGCGTAAGCTTCCAGCTTGCGATGCCCCACAAGTGGCGTAAGCTTCCAGCTTGCGTTCCCCCCCGGAAGCTGACGCTTCCGGGGTGGCAAGCAAGATGCTTACCCCACTGCAATTGCACACTCGGAAGCTGACGCTTCCGAGAAGGCAAGCAAGATGCTTACCCCACTGCAATCGCACACCCGGAAGCTGACGCTTCCGGAAAGGCAAGCAAGATGCTTACCCCACTGCAATCGCACACCCGGAAGCTGACGCTTCCGGAAAGGCAAGCAAGATGCTTACCCCACTGCAATCGCACGCCCGGAAGCTGACGCTTCCGGGATGGCAAGCAAGATGCTTACCCCACCGCAATCGCACACTCGGAAGCTGACGCTTCCGGGAAGGCAAGCAAGATGCTTACCCCACGTTCGTTGTATCCTCCATCACGTTCTAACCTCCACCCATCATGCGAAAGCTTTCTACCTTGGCTCTGGCGACGATGACCTTGCTTTGCCCAGTCTTTGAAACCTCCGGTGACGAAGGCATGTACTTGTTCAACGATCTGCCGGTTGATCAGCTGAAATCGAACTACGACTTTGAGCCTTCGCAAGCATGGGCCGACGCCTTGCGTTTGTCCTCGGTGCGATTCAACAGCGGCGGCTCGGGATCATTTATCTCCAGCGATGGTTTGGTGTTGACCAACCATCATGTCGCCAGCGACACGTTGCACAAACTCAGTTCGCAAGACCGCAACCTGATCGATGACGGTTACTTGGCCAAGTCGCTGGACCAGGAGCTCAAAGCTCCCGATCTGGAACTGAACCAGTTGGTCTCGATCGAAGACGTGACCGAGCGCGTCAATGCGGCGGTCGCCAAGGAGGCTTCGGTTGCCGATGCGGCGACGCAGCGACGGGCAGTGATCGCGGAAATCGAAAAAGAGTCGACCGACAAAACCGGTCTGCGCAGCGACGTGGTGACCCTCTTCGGCGGCGCGCAATATCACTTGTATCGCTACAAGAAATACACCGACGTGAGACTGGTTTGGGCTCCGGAAACGGCAGCCGCGTTCTTCGGCGGCGACGCCGATAATTTTGAATACCCCCGCTACAATCTCGATGCCACCATCATGCGGGTCTACGAAGACGGCAAGCCCGCCGAGCTGGAGCATTTCCTCCGCTGGAGCGACTCCGGCGTCAGTGAAGGCGATTTGGTCTTCGTCAGCGGAAACCCCGGACGAACGCAGCGGATCTTCACCGTCGATGCGCTCAAGTTTTTGCGTGACTCCAGACTGCCGTACGTGTTGGATTACCTCCGCCGCAAGGAAATCATGCTGCAGCAATTCGGCTTGGAAGGGGCTGAAGCGACGCGCCGCGCCCGGGACGAGTTGTTCGGTATCCAGAATGGCCGCAAAGCCTACACGGGGATGCTGGCCGGATTACAAGACCCGAGCACCATCGCAACCAAACAGGCACGTGAAGCCAAACTGCGGGCGGCGGCCCAATCGGATCCCGAGCTGAGCGGAACCGAAAGTGCCTTTGCCGAGATCGCGGCGGTCCAAGCCGAAAAGAAAAACATGCTGGGACAGACCGTGACGTTCCGTTCGCGATTGTTTGATCTGGCACTGACGTCGGTCTTGCGTGCCGCCGAAGATGAAAAACCCAACGGCGAGCGATTGCGGGAATTCACCGAATCGGGGCGTGAGTCGCTGGTCCAAGATCTGCTCAGCACGGCACCGATCTACCGAGACCTCGAACGCGTCAAACTGGCCGATGAATTGGCCCGTTTCGTTGAAAGCCGTGGCGGCGACGACGAATGGGTCGCCGTGGTTTTGGACGGCAAGGGACCGCGTGAACGAGCGGCCGAACTGATCGAGGGCACCAAGCTGGACGACATCAGCGTCCGCAAGACCTATCTCGACGGAAATCTCGACGACATCAAACGCTCCGACGACGCGTTGATCGAACTGGCGCGCAAGCTGGAACCCGAATATCGCCGAATTCGAACGATCAACGAAGAACTCGATGAGCGGGAGCGTCAAGCCTATGCCAAGATCACCGCGGCGGTCAGTAAGTTGCAGGGGGCTTCGGGATACCCGGACGCAACGTTCACGCTGCGATTGGCCTACGGTCAAGTCAAAGGTTACATGCAGGACGGCGAACGCATCGAACCGGCAACCGACTTCGCCGGGGCCTTCGAGCACGAAACGCAACACCAAGGTCAAACGGATTTCGATTTGCCGCCCTCTTGGAATCAAGCCCAAGACAAATTGGACCTTTCCACGCAACTGAACTTTGTCTGCACCGCGGACATCATCGGCGGCAACAGCGGTTCGCCGGTGGTCAACCGCAAGGGTGAACTGGTCGGGTTGATCTTTGACGGCAACATCCAAAGCCTGACCAGTGATTACCTCTACACCGACCAGCAAGCCCGTGCGGTCAGCGTTTCCGGTGTCGGCATCCTCGAAGCCCTGCGCAACATCTACGGAGCCGACCAACTGGCCGACTCCATCGGCCAGTAGCTGTTATAAGCTTCCAGCTTGCATAAAGTGGGGTAAGCTTCCAGCTTGCCTCTCATGAAGCTTCAGCTTCAACGTGGGGTAAGCTTCCAGCTTGCCTCCCTGGAAGCGTCAGCTTCCACCGTGAGCAACCGCAAGCTGGAAGCATTACGTCACGGACCTCAATCCCCCGCCGCGATGGTCAACATCGCTTTCAGTTTCTGGTTGTCCATCTCGGCCCGTTTGAGCAACAGCACCGAGCCGTCGGCAAGCAGCACGCGTGCATCGTCGCGGTTGCCGAAGACATTTTCCATCGGATCGTCTTCGGAAATCACCCACGGCGTCGGATCGGCCCAGTGAATGGAGGCGTCGTCGGGTGCCTCGATCAACAAGATCGTGTCGGCCGCCGGGTCGGTGATGTCCTTCAATCGTTTCGGCGGACCGTCCCCGTGCCAGAGCGATCCGGGGAACACCGGTGCCCGGATGATGGTGTGTCCGACGGGCAAGTGCTGGCTGCCGAACCCGGCCGGCACGGTTGTTCGCAGTCTTTCGTTTTCGTCGGCATCCCAAGTCAGGTCCAGCCGGATACTTCGATAGAACGCCAGGTTGTCCATGTCGGGCAAAATCGCGACCAGCCAGCTGTGCAGGGGTTTGCCATCGGCAGCGACGAAACAGCGTGGCGGAAGATGTTTTTCGCGATCGTGGTAATTGTAAAACGCGATACCCAGTTGTTTCATGGTGGCGATCCGCTCGGACCGGGCTGCCGATTGACGCATCGCGGATGCGATCGTCTCAGCCAGCTCAATCGTTTTACCGTCGATCTCAACGATGACCCGTTTTGGCTCGCGGTTCAACGTCACGTCGGCCAGCATCGGGTCGAACTGTTGCTTGATTGCCGTCAAGGTTTCGGCGACGCGGTCGGCAGCTTCGGCATCGACGGTGTCCAACGACAGTCTGACCATCGGTTGCGGCGGCGTTTGAACGGTGATGACCAGACGATGAATGTCGGCGGCCGCCTGGCTCGGTGAAACCTTGACGGGAAATCGAACGGGTTCCTTCGCGGGCCACAACTTGGTCAGCAAATCGCGTGACGCATCGGGCAGCGCGATCACCACGGAATGATCGAGGCGGTTCGCGTCGTGGAGCGGAGACAGGATGTCGCTGCGACTGACGGGGTTCAACGATTCAACGCGTTTGAGTTGATCGGGCGTGCCGAACAGCAAGGCAGATCCCGACGGTGCGATTCGGACGTTGTCGCCGAACAGGTCTTTCAATGAAGCGAACAGGGTGGCTGCGTCCGGCGTCGGAATGACAATCAGCGGCGCGCGGTCTGTCAGGGTTTGCAGCCCCGCCAAGACATAGATGCGTCCGGCTTTACCGGCCTTGAGTTTCCCGATCAGATCTTTCACCATCGCCGCGTCGGACGGCCGATCCCCCGTCAGTTTTTGGACCGAGGCAAACAGCGCGTCGACATCCAGGTTTTCCCAGTCGATCTCCGCGACCAACAGAGTCGATGCATCGATGTACGCCGACACCGGATGGCTTGCCGCCAGGTCATTGATCAGGACCCCATTGGGTGGACCCTGGCGGAGTTCTTGCCCGTCGGCGACGGAGATCAAACCGGCGCTGAAGACGATCAACAACGCAACGATTCGTCGTGCCGACTTGGGCTGTCTGGAAGGAATCATTTGGTCACCTGCAATTTAATCGTGAGTGTAAGGTTCTTCTTGTCGCGTCGCCCTGCGGCACGCGACAAGGTGGCTTCGGTGGGTGTCTGTCGCAGATAGACGAACGATTTGCGCGAGATCGGGTCCGACCAGGCCGGCACGGGAGTGAGATTGTCGATCGCCTCGGGCAACGCCCCGGTTTCAGCGGCGTGCATCCGCAACGCCTCCAATGTCAGCAACCGATGATGCTGCTGTTTGACGTCCAATCCACTCGATGTCGCCGTTTGGAACGAGGGCAACATGACGCGAGCCATTTGCCCCCCGAGCGTGACGGTGTCCGTTGAAACCTTCATCGCCGCGTCACGCTCGGCCTTGCTGACATCCCACAATTCATTGGGCAACAACGACCAAGCCAACCATCGTTCGCGAATCCGAGACAGTTCGAAATCGCTCGCTCGCAAGACGGCTTCGGCGTCGGAGAGTTCGTCGACGCGTTCTTTCCAGTCGTCGTTTTCAAGCAACAGCTGACGAGACGGCTGAACCATCATCGTGATCAGCACGCCGGTCGACAATTGACGCAGCAAAGTCGTTTCAGCCGACGAGTTGACCGAGTCGTACATCGTCGCAATCACATCGGACAATTCCTTGAGTCGAATCAACGCCCTTGCTTCGCCGATGATTTCGTCGGGCAACTCGTCCAGTCCGGCCAGGATGCCGGCGTGGTAGGCCACCGTCGATTCGTATTCGATCGCGTCACGCATTTCAAAGAGACGGTCGACAGGCAACCCCGCCAGCGCCCAGTAAAGATTGGGACAGTCCGGCTGTTGGATCATCGACTCGATCGTCTCGAGCAACGATTCGGAGATCGCAATCCCGATCAAGCGACTGAGCAGCGTGTTGGTGCTGTGGGCGGTGATTTCGGAGAGTCGGAATCCCAAACGCAAGTCGTCGACTGCATCCGCCCAGCGTTGTTCGGCCGCGGCGACGCGGGCACGCATGCACAGCAGACGCGCCAGATCTCGCGATTCTTGGAGTTCGGGAAGCAGCGTCCCTAACTTTTCGGAGAACGACATGTCTTCCAACCCCAGATCGTACTTCAAATCCATCCAATTCTCGCCCGTCCGCAAGACGCCGATCGCGGTTTCAAACGGCAAGTAGCTCGCCTTGGCCTCTTCGATCGGAAGCTCGTCGATGGGCATGTCGGTCCACGCGTCGTAGCGATCCAAAAAGTCACGCTTTTGTTTCGCCGAAACCTGTGCGACCAACAGCATGGACCGGTTGACCGCCACCATCGCTCCGCGCGGGCGACGTCGCTCGGGCGCCGGCCACAACCGATAGCGAAGCGGTGGGTCGCTCTGTTGCCGGGCGTGAAGCACCAACGGGGTCGATGGCTTGGCCGGCTGCGCCACCGATGCGTTTGGTTCAACGGTCGGCGACAGCATCACCTGTCCATGGCTGACCTGTATCGAGACAACCGCCGCGAAGCAGCAAAGGATCACGACAGGTTTGCCGGGATAAACATTCATCGTTGATTGACCTCAAGTCCAAGGGTGAAATCAGCAAGATCGCCGGCCGACAGCGTTTCGCGCGGAATCATCGGATCGTCGTGAGCGACGGTCCAGTCGGAACGCGGAAGATCCTCAAACGACGCCCCATGAAACGCGGTCAGTGTGTCGGTCGACGGCTCGCGCAGTTTCCAATCGGGTTGCCACAGCCGCGCGAGCTGTTTGAAATCGAGTGGCGTCATGGCAAACGACGCCGGCGTGTTTTCTGAATCAATCTCAGGGACGCTCGGTGGCGGTGGCTCGCCCGGATCGCCTGCCGGTTCATCGAGACGTTGTGCTTCAACGGGGCTCGGTGCGACGGAATCGACCGTGCCCTGTTGATCCACTCCTTCACCGCCGGCAATCACACCGGAGCCCCTCGCACCGGAGCCCCTCGCACCGGAGTCCGTCCCCAGGGAACGTTGTCCGACCCGGTAGGCGACCGGCATGGTCAACACGGCCGTCAACAGACTGGCTGCCACGATCGAGAACCAGGTGGTGGTGCGACGTGATGCCGCCATGCGATGGGCATGTCGCTCACAACCGGCCTGATACCCCGCTCGGTAAAGCATGCTCACCAGAGCGGGTTGGTCGTCGGATTGCGGTCCGCCGGGCATCGAAGCCGGAACCAATGCTTTGAGTTGCTCGGCGAATGCGTCATCGAGTGGATCGTTTGTTTCATTCATCGCTGATGGATCCTTGGACGGAGACTCCGGGGCGAGCGTCTGGAGCGGGTTTGAACTGTTGCCGCATCGTGCGGATGCCTGATTGG
This sequence comes from Stieleria sedimenti, assembly GCF_025060895.1. Taxonomy (GTDB): domain Bacteria; phylum Planctomycetota; class Planctomycetia; order Pirellulales; family Pirellulaceae; genus Stieleria; species Stieleria sedimenti. The sequence continues at coordinate 8,031 of NZ_JANZKV010000052.1, forward strand.
AAGACACGATGGGCCGTCGATCGTGAACAGCCCATGACATCGGCGATCTTGTCGAAACTCATTTCACCCCACAAATGCATCACGATGACTTGTCGCGTCTGGGACTCCAGCGTCACCAACGCGTCGGTCACACGCTCGGCATCGAGTTGGGTTTCGATCTGGCGGTGTGCGTCGTCAAACCAAACACGACCTTGCGTCGTCTGCTCGCGACGACGCCGGCGCTCTCCGCTGCGTCGCCACTGCAGGATCTGGTTTCGCGTCACGGTGACGAGCCATGCAAAGGGATCATCCGGTGCTGGCGATTGGCGAGCGAGCTGAAGAAAAGCCTCCTGCACCGCATCCTCAGCCGGCTCGCCGATCGCGCGGGCGATCAACAATAATCGCGACGACCAACGGTTCCACGTTTCGGCAAGCTCGTTGGGGGGCATCGACATCACGTTCGGCGTTGAATTTTGACGCTCTCGGGCGCCGCAACTGTGACAAGGATGTTACCGGGAGCTGATTGTCTCAGGGTTTTCGAAAGATTGATGCGAGGTTTTGAGAGCCATCCTCCCTGGGGGACGTCGACTGTCTAAGTGGCGGAGTTGATCGTAGCGGAAGCCGTCAAGACTTTCGCAAGCCGCCGGCCCTCTCTGGCGTTTGCTTGCTGCGCAAACGCCGTCTCTCCCAGAGGGAGAGAATCGAAATGGATGAATGGTGCTACCCACCAACTGCAACCGACCCTAGCCATCGACGGGTTGGCTAGCCGGAGAGTACGCCTGCGTTGCCATCCTGGTTTAGAAGGTGCACCAAAATTGTCTCCGACGCTTCGATCTCGCTCGTTGCTAAGTCAGACGCGGTGCTGTCCGCTGCCAGAAAGTTGACGAAA
>NZ_JANZKV010000053.1 GCF_025060895.1 Stieleria sedimenti
CCGGAGGTCAGCGCAGCGCCACCTCCGGAACGCGCCCAAATCCTCTCCTGCGACCCCGGACGGGGTCGCAGCGCGTTGCAGCGTCCTCCGGCCCCGAGCCATCTCGATTGGCTTGAACGGAGTGATCGGAACGGAGCGAGTCGTCCGGTCCCCGCTCGTCTCTCCTGCGCCGGTCCTCCAGCGCCGAATGTTCCGCCCATTGACGAGCACATAGACATCGCGAGCGATAGCACGACTGATGGAAGTGATGGCACCCAACAAACAGCGGACACGGTAGATCCATCACAGCACCGCGGCAGTTTTCAAAAAAGTGGCGCGCCGTGACCAAACGTGTCACAAAGATTGTTATTCTTTTCGGGATGACTACGCCGGACCCCGCCGCTGGGTCCTCGCCGGATCCGCCAAGAATTTTCTACGCCCACAGCCTCCCGGGCCGCCCACCAGAAGAGTGGGAGACGATGCAGCAGCATGAACAGCGTGTGGCCGCTCTCTGCCGAACATTTCTCGGGCGGATTCATCCGTCATTGGGGACTTGGGGCGAACTACTCGGGCGTTGGCATGATTTAGGCAAGTACTCCGACAGATTTCAGCGTTATCTAATCGACTCCAACGACCCAGACGCGGGTGCCGAATCTCGACCCGGCCGTGTCGACCACTCAACCGCAGGCGCGAAGCATGCTGCTGACGTCCTTCCGCGGGGGATTCGTGACTTATTTGCTTACGCGATTGCTGGGCACCAATGAAAAAGACTTGGAAAAAGAACGGACCATGGGACGCAAGTTTACGGTCCCCTAAGGACTCTACGTTGCTCACGGGTTCGTCAATCCGCATCTGGCTGAGCAGACTTACTTCACCGAAGACGATATGAGTCTGCTTTGGAAATCGCTTGAGCAAATGTTCGAATTCGACCGTTCAGCCGCACGAGGTGAAATGACGGCGAGGAAATTGGTCACGTTTCAGCATCAAAGCGAACTGGGGAATGCTCCCGCGCACAAGCTGTTTGAACGCGTCACAATTAGATCTAAACTTCACCAAAGTGGTGCTGATGAGGCCGACGCGGACTACAAACCGGCTCGCTCGTTTGAGGACTACGAAATCGCTATTGATGACCAGGATCTGCCGGACGGAATTACAATCGAATGTCCATTCTGAGGCAATGACTCCGTTTGATTTCGAACCGTCGATTCTCGGCGGTTTGTAGGGATCCGATTTGGATCGTCTTTGACTCAATTGCTCGACTCAAAAGCAAAACGCCTGCAATCACCAGAGATGCTTTTCGTAATCCGAATTCTGCGGCGAGTTGATTTTCCATCGATGATGCTCTCGATCTCGGCTTCACCGGCCTGTAGCGGACTTGCTTTTCTCAACAAGGCGAAGTCGGGGCCGAGTTGTCCTAACTCGTAGTTCCGATCACCCGCGCGCAGTCGCAATTCAACTTGGGCACTAAAGACAACAGTGGGAGTCATCGTGTCAGTTCCTGATGATGTGGAAAAACGTCTGGCTCACTACGTCGAAACCCGAAATGGCGATGTCGTTTCTCCACTGGGCGTTGGAACTCAGGGTACCGTCTTCGCAATTCGGATTCTATCCCATCCGACCGAGATTGCCGTCAAGTTTCATCGGCGTGAAGCGGGCTACAATCGCGAATTGGCCGTGTTTCACCGGATTCAAGACCTTGAAGTCACCGAGGTGCTTGGGCATGAAGTGCCACAATTGCTGGGATTCGATGATGAACTGCTGGCCATCGAGATGACCATTGTCAGCCCCCCATTTTGTCTCGACTTTGGCGGGGCGTACTTGGACCGGCCGCCGGATTACACGCCTGAAGTCTGGCGGGATTGGCGGGAGCAGAAGAGCGAAGACTTTGAAGAAAACTGGCCAGTTGTCCAAGAGATCTTGGCCGAATTTGAGTCCTTCGGGATCTACATCGCCGACGTCAATCCCGGAAATATTCGTTTCCGGAACAACACCTGACCCCGCGGAGGCGCGACGCATGTGAGCTATCACGAAGACGACTTGTTGCCGATCTCGGCATTACAGCACCTGCTGTTCTGACCTCGCCAATGCCAGAAGTGTGTTGTTGCCTGCAGCGCGCGGCGACGGGGTTGGACGCGGCGGTCGGAGTTTTGCATCGTGATCGGCCGGGGCGTCCCGGCAGGGCGTAGGACTTGATGGATCAGGCAGAAAGGGGAAGGGGGTTTTTTACGGAGCGCGGCTGGTTGCGTTGTCGGTGGGGGCTAGGCGGGATTGCGGGGAGCGATCCTTCGGATCGAGGGGATGCGCCTGAAGGCTGGACACCAACGACTCCGCAAATCGTTCGAAGCAGAAAATGGGGCAGGCACCGGTTTGGCGGTTCGCAATCGGCGACTCTGGTTGCTTTTCGGCGCAAAAGGGAAGAAGGGTGATTGGAGATCGGAAAAGGGGCAGGTCACGCTTCGCGTGCCGAGGGGGCGGCTGAAGCCTGGACACCAACGGGATCGTCAGGGAGGGCGGGCGTTGCGGTGGTTGCAGGTTTGAACTCAAACCGTTTGAACGGAACTTGCTTCGTCCGCCGGTCAGTTTCCCGGTGGGTTCTTGCGCATCACGTCGATTTCGATCGCTCGGTAAATATCCGATGGAATCAGCGTGTGCAGGGGGACTTCGTGGATCGTGCCGGATGCGTGTTTGAGTCGAATCGTTTTCTGGTCTTTGATTTCGATGAATTCTGCCGTCAGTTGTGCCCCCCTGGTTTTGTCGGTCCAGACCGACGCGTTCATCGGTGCACGGTTGGACGAACGAGGCCTTGAAGTTGCCTGCGGAAATTGCACATCGTTTGTCTCCGCGTTTGCCCTCGTCCCGAGTGCGCCCCACAAACCGTACGGGCTCTGCATTCCAGGCTGCAGGTAATCAGGACCGATGCCCGCGCCGGCCTTGGCGGGGTCTCCCGCGTCAATGTCGTCGGTGATGAAGATGACCGATCCGTCGGCGATCAAAACGTGAACGCCGTCAGCATGCAAGCTGGTCGCGGAAACGAGCGGTTCTTCCATCCCATGTTCCGAGGTGCAGGAGGGCGAATTCGGCGGAAGGACGGTTTGGAACCCGGTGTAAACCGGCCGGCCGTCGGCCCAGCAACTGCCGCGTCCAAACTCCCAAAATTGCTTTGTGTCTACTTCTGCCGCACGCAAGCAATATGCCGGGACTTTGCTGAGACCGCGGACGTCGCGAACGATCTCGCTCACGCCGGGATCCCGTTTTTGACTCGACACGACTTCGGAATAAAAAATCGTATTCGACAATCCGTCAAGAAAGTCGCGGAACTTCAGTGACTGGCTGGTCATGAACGCGCCGCGGTTGGCGGCGCGCCGATTCCGCGCTTCATTCGCATCGGGCCGACCCTGAATCACCTTGCCTTGCATGACCGTTCCGTCACCGTAACTGGCAACATAGCTGGCGGTCACACCCATCGCGGTGATCGGAAGCTGCAGTGAACGGATCACTTCGGTCGATTCGGCTTGATCACGGGGATGCGATTCGGGACATCGATAGATGTCGGGACCGCGTCCCCAAGGTTCGTAGGCCGCGGGGGCGAACAAGGGAATCGGTCCCATCGGCGGGAATGCCACTCCGACCCGTTTGTTTTCGTAAGGATTGGACACTTGCTCCCAAAGTCTCTGCTGCTCACAAAATGGAAGCAGGCCGACCAGCGGTCCCAGCAAGCCTTGGTTGCTCTTGGCCGGATCGTCGTTTCCAGTGGTTCCACCGGTCCCGGCGGGAAGTTGTTTGTAGGCGGCATGGTAGTTGTGAAACGCCAGCCCGATCGTCTTGAGGTTGCTGGAACAGGCCGACGAACGCGCTTGCACACGCTGCTTGAGGATCGTGCGCGGAACGAGCGATGCAGCCACGGCCACGCAGACGATGACGCCAAGCACATTGGCAAGACTGGCGGAACGGTTTTTCATGGGGTTTCCAAACAAAGCGTGCGACACGACAAAGAAAGGTAGAAAATGACCGACATCCCCCGAAGGGACGTCGATTGAATAAGTGGCGGAGTTGATCGTATCGGAAGTCGCCAAGACTTTTCGCAGCGCCGGCCCTCTCTGGCGTTTGCTTGC
>NZ_JANZKV010000054.1 GCF_025060895.1 Stieleria sedimenti
AGCCGTCCCTACCGCGACAAAAAATGAGACGTCGGGTCAGGGAATTCGACAGACAGGAAAATGGGTGACAAGAAAATGGGTTGCTGAGACGACCGACGGCGGAACGGTCCTACCAATAGAAAGCGATGCGGGGCACGCGCACGCCATTTTTCTGTCACCCATTTTCTTGTCTTGCTGCCGACACCTGCCATCTCCAGTACCCACGGTTGGATTCGAACCAACGGCCTAAGCTTTAGGAAAGCTCCGCTCTATCCCCTGAGCTACGCGGGCGTGTTTGTCGTTTTACACGTTTTACCTTGGCCATCATGCCAGGAAAACCAGCCTCGGCAAACCGCGCCCTTTCTTTGCGCGGAATTCGCCCTGCCTTGCGCCCCCTCCGCCCGTGGGTCCGTCATACTGGTGGTGGATGCGATAACGATTCCTCGCCGGGAGATTAGAGAGCGTGATTGCAGAAACTTGTTCGCCTCGTGTTTGGGTTTTCTTCGTTTGCGCCCTGGTTTTTGCCTTGATTCATCCCGGGAACCCTCCCGCCCGGGCGCAGGATCCGGATCCTGCAAAACAGACGAGGCTGTCCGAACAAGAGCGTGCGACCGCCGAAAAGTTTCTGCAGGTGCTGCTACGCCGCCCACGACCGGGGACGGCGCTGGACCGGGTCTACGGATTCCACGTCCAAAACGGGACGCTGGACGAATTCATCGCCTCGCTCGACGTCCCCGATGATGCCCAAAACGCTGGCCAGCAGCGGATGATCTTGGGTTTGTTGCAGGCTCAGCGCGGCCGTCAGGCACTCGCCGCGGAGGCCTTTGCCGAAGCCGAATCCCTGCTGGGCGATGACTACGCCAGCAGCTACTTCCTGGGGCGGTCGCTGTTGGCGGTCGGCCAGACCGAAAAAGCGGCCGCGGCACTGGAGCGGGCGATCGAGCGAAAACCCGCTCGCAATGAAGCGCTACCCATCTTCACCGAACTGGGTCGGATCTACAGCCGTGCCGGACAAAACGAAAAGGCAATCGAGGTTTGGCAAAAGCTCGAAGCATTGTTTCCAGGTGACACACGGGTCGGCAGCCAGATCGCCAGCACGCTGGCTGACGAAGGCAACGTCCAGGCAGCCCTGCAACGATTCGAGCGTCTGGCCAAGTCTGCACGCAAAGACGACGAGAAGATCGCGTTCGCGGTCCAGGCCGCCGAAATGCGACGTCGACTCGGGCAGACCGAACAGTGCACCGAAGCTCTAGAAGCAATCCTGGCCAGGCTGCGTCCGGGCAGTTGGCTTTACAGCGATGTCCGCAACCGGATCGAACAAGGATTCCTGAAATCCGGTGACTACGATGCCTTGGCGGACTACTACCAACAAAAACTTGCCGGCTCGCCCGATGATCTCGCGCTGCAGGTTCGACTGGGACGCATCCTGGTTTCCGCACAACGCATCGATGAAGCGGCCGAGACGTTGAGCAAGGCAGTCGAACGCGCACCCGACGACGCCGACGTGCGATTGGCGCTGATCGACGTCTTGGTCAACAAGGCAGACATGGCCGCCGCGGCCGATCAATTCGAACAGCTTGCCGAGCAAGATCCCGACAACCCCGACTACTTGCTTCGCTGGGGACAGATACTGCTGGAAGACGACACGCGGCCACTGGCGGCGCGACGAAACGCCGCCGCCGCGGTGTGGCAACGGTTGGCTGATCGCCGCGACGAAGACGCCGTCACGCTGTCCCAGATCGCCGATCGGATGCGTGGAATCGATCGTAAGCAAGACGCCATCGGGCTGTACGAGCAAGCCATCGAGGTGGAACCCGATTCACCCCAGTATCGAGAGTACTTGGGCGAATACCTTTATCGTTTGGACCGAAAAGATGAAGCGATCGAGACCTGGAATTCGATCGCCGAGGGTGACCGTCGCAGCCGTGACTCGCTGGTCCGCCTGGCCGAAATCTTCGCCACCTTCAAGGAAGACGAACGGTCCCTGACGGCTTGGCGAGAGGCATCGGAACTGGATCTGACGTTTCCCCAAGAGTTGCGGTTCGCGCAAAAATTGCGTGACGCCGAACAATACGACGAAGCGATCTCTCGGCTTGACGCGGCAGCGAACATCGCCGAGACGCCCGACGAGCAGGAACAGCTGCTGAAGGATCGGATCGCGACGTATCAGCAAGCCGGCACGCTGGCACAACAAATCGCACAGCGACAATCCGCCGATCCGACCGTCCAAAACTTGCGCACCCTCGCGATGATGCACGCGGCGGCGGGCCAATTGGCCGATGCCGAGGCGGCGATCCGCAGCGCGATCGAACAACAACCCGATGACCCGAACGTGTTGTTGGTCGCCGCGGAAATCTCCGAACGCCAGAATCGTTTCGCCGATGCCGCGTCAACGTTTCAAAAACTGGCGCGCGTCGACGTTCGCTTTCAGACCAACTATCTGCAACGCGTCGCGGATCTACAGATGCGGTTAGGCCAGGTCGACCAAGCGATGCAGACCTGTGACGCGTTGATCGACGCCAATCCGGCAAGCCCGGAATCGTACCAGTTTCTGGCGCGGCTGGCGTTGCGAGCCGGACGCGACGACCAGGCCTTCACGGCGCTGCGGCGTGCGATGAACGTCGCACCACGCGACAACGGCCCACGCCGCATGCTCGCCTCGGCCTTTGCGGACCGCTACCGCACCGAAGAAGCGGTTGAGCTGTATTGGCAAGCGATGCGGTACGAATCCGAAGCGGACGCCCGAATCGCGTTGGTCAATCGATTGGCGCCACTCTACGACCGCCAGAACGAGATGGACGCGTTGATCGCGCGGATCGACCAAATGGCACGCGACGACGTCGACGAGCGTACGGTCCAACTGATGGTCGCCGCGGCGCACGAAGCGGTCCGGGATTACGGAGCCGCGCGACAAGCCATTGATCGTCTGCTGGCTGGCCAGCCGCGTGATGTCTCGCTGCTCGAAACGATGGTCCGCTTGAGCGACGCGGCCGACGAGGTCACGGTGGCCGCCGAATTTCAAGAACGCATCGTCGCGATCGCCGACACACCCGAAAACCGATTCAAACTGGTCCAACTGCAGCTCGACGCCGGCATGATCGACATCAAGTCGGCGCTCAGCGACCGAATCGCGCTAGCCGCCGATCCAACCCGGTTGGGATCGATGATCCGCTCGGCGGTTCGTCGAGGTGATCGGTCGACGGCGATCGCGGTCTGCGAAGAAGCCGTCCGCCGGGATCCCGGTTTGTGGGACGTCAAACTGATGCTCGCCCAGTTGTTGCTTTACGAACGAGGTGACGATGAAACGCTCGACGGCGACAAAGCAACTTACCCTGCGCCGCACCGCCGCGCGATCGAACTGGCCGACGAGCTTCGTCAGTTGGATCTGCCACTGGACGCGTTACCGCCGGCGGCAAGAACGCGGACCACCGGCACATCAACCAGCACGTCGCGTCCGCCAGGTTATGCCACCAGTCCGAGTCGTTGGACGGGCAGCTCTTACACGTTGGCGCGAAACTATCGCGTCGGCCGCTACGCGAGCAGCAATTATTCCAGCATGTCGTCCAGTTACGCGACCATCGACCCGTCCTCGTTCGGGCACGCACGGGTCTTGGCCGCCGCCGTGGAAATGGTCGCGATCGCCAAACGTTTTCCGGCCGATGAAGCGAAAGCGAAAATCGATGCCTTGATCGAACAAACTGTTGCACTTCCAGCGGTCGACCAAATCGAAGACGCCAACTTGATTTGGGAGCACCGGGCACTCCAGTCGATAGCGGGGCCGCTGGCCTCGACCACAACATCCAGACCAGCCAGTGGGGACGACAAAGAACTCGCAGAAAAGCTGAATTGGCGACTGGCGGAATTGGATCCCAAGGAGGGAGCGGTCTCGCTGCGCAGCATGTTGATGGGGAAGATCCGCTCGACTGCGCAAAACGAATCCAGCAGCGACGACAACGCGGCGGCCGCCGACACGGACAGCACGTTGACGGAGAAACAATTGCAGCTCGTACTGGATCTGTACGAACAAGCCCAGGTCGACGCTGCGGCAAGCGGCAACACCGGCAGGTCCACCTCATGGTCGACGCTTGCGGATTATCGCGTCATCCTGTCGAACCACTTCAACGCCGTGGGTGACACGCCGCGGGCGAAACAATACGCCTTGCAAGCGCCGCCAGCGGACGCGTCGCTCAACGAACTCGTCAGCGCGATGTCGTACTACTTAAACCTCAATCAAGTCGACCAGGCTGACGCCTTGGTGGAACGGTTGATGCCCGCGGTGCGTGACGACACGACGGGCAAATCAGTGACGTGGAGTACCGTCACGGGGACGGCCGGCCATCTGGTGACGTCCGGACCACACGGCCCCGACTTTGTCGAGCGTCATCGAATGGCGATTCTCGACGCGGTGCTCGCCCAAGCGATCGAGCACAATAGCGTCTCCGCGCGGCGCAGCACCGCCCTGTCCAACGGAACTCTCAGCACGTACGTTCGCAGTTCGCAGAACAGCTACTATTCGTTCCAGGTGAAAGCGCCCCTGTCGTTGCAACTGTTGAACCAACAAATCATCAACGAGCTTTCCAGCCTGATGCCCAGCTCGGAAAGCAACGGCCAGCCCCGTGGCATCAAGGTGAGCGACGAGGTGATCGCCCACTTGGATCGACCGCTGACGGGAGCCCCGGTGCAAGAACAAAAAGCACGCCGTGTACTGGCCGCGTTCGCCTGCTGGTGGACGAAGCGTCCGGAGGAATGCTATTCCCGACTCAGCCGGCTTTGCCGCGAATTCCCCGATGACGTCGACTTGCGAATCGAACAGGCCCGGCTCGCCAGTGAGCTTGCCCAACCGCGCGTCGCCCTGGAGACGCTCGACTCGTTCGATCCGCTCGACAGCGGGATGCTGGTTCGTAAAGAAATGGCGGCGCTGAACTTGGCGTCGCAACTCGGCGATGTGGAGCGCGCCAAGCAGGCCGCCGAGCGTCTGTTCGGGTTGCGGATGGATACCAAGACTCACTTGGCCTTGGCCGATCAGCTCCGCCGACTCGGAATGAATGACAAGGCCACCGCGGTGTTGCGGCGTCTACGCGGGGGGCGTGCCCGCGATGAGCGAACCGAATTGCAGATCGCAAGCGCGTTTTTGGCCAACGACGACCAGGAAGCCGCTGCCGAGGTCGCCTACACCGTGCTACGAAAGCTGAACAGCGGTCGGGGATCCTCCAGCAATTCGGCGTACTACCGGCGACAAGCCGTCTCCATTCTGAAAAACGCCAAACGCCTTGAACCGCTGATTGAACAAGCGAAACGACGCGTTGCTGCGGCCCCCGCCTCGGTGCGTGCCAGGATGGAGTTGGCCGAACTGTACACCGCCGCGGGCAAACAGCGGGACGCCGAAGCGCTGTGGGGTGAGATTGCGAAGTCCAAACCGAACGATCCGAACCAATTGCTCGCACGGGCGGGTGCACTCTACAAAGCGAATCAATTCACGAAGTCGGCAGAGTTGTACCTGGACGCATTTGAGAAGGAGCCGCAACTGCTCAACCGGCATGTCTACGAGATGACCCGCGCGGTGGAGCGGAGTAGCGATTTCGACCCGATGTACGAGCGATTGCTGAAGCTAGATCCCGAAGCCATCCAAAGCTACCGACTCGACACGCTGCTGAACGTCGGGCGACGCAAACCCTTCACCGACGCCAAGCGGAAGTTCGTCGCCCATGCCTTGAAGAACTCGCAGTTCAAACGAGACTTCTATCGGTACATCGATGCGATCCCGGTGCCGGACCGAGAGAAGATTCCTGAAATCCGCCAGGCCATGATTGATGTCATCTGCGGCGACGATGCGTTTCAGACGGGATCGACGACGTGGCGTGTGACCAGTCGCTCGTCCGGCGGAACGGCAAACGGTCCGTTGAAAGACATCTTGGCGTTGCTCCGAAGTGACGACGAAGCGCGAGAGCGATTCGATGAAGCCGCCAAGAAGGCGCTTCAAGACGAGACGCTCGCCCCCTCGTCGCGGTTCTTGTCGGCGCTGGTGGACGTGGCCGACGATGTCAAACGTGACGCGGCGGTCGAGTCGATTCGTGAACTGATCCACTCCGACGCGGTTGTCGCGGCAAAAGGTGCCGACACATTGGCGATCAGCGGCGGATTGTTGTGGCAGGGCGGCCAGGTGCTGGAGTCGATTTCCGAGATCGAAGACAAGACATCCTTGCTGGTTTCGATCTATCAGGCCGCCGCGGTCGATCCGAGTGTCTCCAGGACCGACATGCGGTTTTCCGTCGGCGCGCGACTGGTCAACGCCCTCGCAAAGGATGGTCAAAAGGCCCGGGCCCGAAACGTCTTGCTCGATGCCTACGCGAAAACGGACCACTCGGCCGAGGATCAATACAACCCCGGCTACGGCGACTACCAAGAGATTCAAGCCTACCAATCGATCGCCGAAAAGTTGAATGAGATCGGGTTTCCGATCGACGCGTGGATCATCTTTCAACAATTGATCGCGAGCCCGGAACGGTTCGCCAACGCCAAACGCTGGGGCGGCGGCCTGTCGATCGAGGATGCGAAAAAGGCGACCGAGCAGGTACGGAAAAAAATCACCCCCGCGTCGTCGGCCGAGTACCTGGACGTTCGCCGTGAATCACTCGACGCCCCCAACGATGACTTGGCCATCCGATTGCTGGATCTGCCGCTGGAGATGATGCTCATTGCCGATGCCGAACCGGGGTTGCAAATCGCCATCGATTCGGCAGCCCAAACCGACCCGGGCCGCGAGACACTCGAAGCGTTTTACCAGTCGTTGGAATCACTTTCGGCGAAACGAACGAAAGATTGGTCGATTCCCGCGGCACAGCTGTTGGTCGCGATGAAAATTCGCCCGGAAGACGTGGACGGGTTGCATGACACGTTGGACGAACGCTTGCCCGATGTCGCAACGATCCGGGAAGCGATGGACACGCCCCAAACCGCCACGCTTGAACCGCTGACGGGATTATTGCTCGTCGCATCGGCCGCATCGAAAAGTGACTCCGCCGGGGCCGAAAGAATCAGCAAGAACGTCGGCAACTACCTTCGCGTTTTGGCGAGTTCGCTTAAGAAACCCGGCCTCGATCTCGCGGTCGCCTCGCTGGGTGGGGATGACGCGTCGCTTGCGGCGATGTTGGATTCGATCGAGACGTTATCGCAGTCCGGGGTATCACTGTTGAAGCCCCAACTCAATGCGTGTTTGAAGATCGCGAGGATGGTCGCCAAACGCGGTGACATCCAAAATTCGGCCAGGGCGTTGAAACTGGCACTGCAAAACGGGCCGCCGATCAGCTCCATTGGTAATGGAACCGACGCGTTCGCGATCAATACCAATCAAAACGTTTCCTCCACCCCCGTCGATGACGGCGTCCATGAACTGACACCGCGATTGTTGGAACTGATCGATTTATATTCCGACCTCACGGGAGAGAAATTGGGGCGGCGTGACCCGAACGCCGAGCTGGCATTGGATGCCGATGAAATGGATCAAGCGATGTGGCAGTCGCTCGATCAAGCGTTACGTGCGGTCGTCTTGCCGAGCGGTCAGCCAGGTATGGTCTATCCGTATGCCAAGCGAATCGCGTCTCGCACCAGCTACGACAATTATTCCAGCAACGACGATCTTCGGCCCCACTCGGTCTCGATCGCGATGGCGCGGGTCGCCGCGATCGCCGGCACCTCGGACACGCTGCTGGACTTGATTGCGTCACGGCTCGAGTCCGCGGCTGACAAGAAAGAAGCAGCCTCCGTCCTGGTCGACGCGGCATTGGCGAGTATGGACCAAGGCGAGGGTGATTCTGCTGAACTGACTGAAGCGTTGGAGCGTTTTGCCGAGTCCGTCGACGCGATCCTGCCGAGCGCCGAAGCGCCGGCGATCGAACCCGAACGGTTGTCGACGATTTCAGGCCAGGTTCAACAAGAATCGTACCAGAAGAGTGACATCGTGGATCTGATGGTCCGCACGCTGGCCCCACTGATCGCGGCGACCGACGGCGTCACGGACGAGCATCGGGCCCAGGCGGAGGAGCTGTTCGAGAGAACGGCGCGGTTGATTGATTCGGACAGCTACACGACCAACCGGCATCGCGAAATCGCCCGGCGGATTCGCGAGAAGGTGCTGTCAGGGGCAGACAAACCAGACGGTCACTCGGATGTGCAGCAGACCGACTCAGAAACCGTGTTGGGCCAGCAACTCGATGCGATCAAACGATGGTTTTTGGGCGGTGGTGGATGAAGGCGAGGTAACGCTGTGACGCATTTTTTGGCGGAACGGCGCGAGCGGGTTGTCGGTTTAATCAGGATCTGCTGAGTCAATGGTGAGCCGCTGGCCGTAAGGCCTCGGGCGGGCGTCGCTGTGCCCGGCCGCTAACCCGCCCGCGGCTCACAAAAACGACAGACCGCGAGCCGTCCGGTGACGCCCCCCCAGGGGCGGCGCGGAAGACCGGAGGGCTCGCGCCCTGCCGCTCACAAGAGATAGAAAGGCCCTCTCTGGCGTTTGCTTGCTGCGCAAACGCCGTCTCTCCCAGAGGGAGAGAATCTAAACGGGTTGCCAAAAGCTGCCATCATCCAATCGATATCCCAGACGGAGGATGACTTCGAGAATTGCACGACCTCCGAAGCCGGGGGCGAAGCGGGCCAGTGTTCTCGGCAATCGCCAGTGATTTCGATACACTCCGTGGCAGGCTGAGTTTTCTTCCCCGCACCGCTTTCATCCCCGCACCAGGACACGACGATGCCGCTGTGGCAGATTGACATTTATCCCGCCGAGAACGAGATCGACCGCGAGGGCGCCCGCACCAGCGAGGAAATTCATGAATTGGGCATCGGCGACGACGTCCCGGTCGTTTTCGCACGCGGTTTTTTGGTCCAGGGTGAGATCGATGGCGAACAGGCTCAGCAGATCGCCCAAACCCTGCTGGCCGACGCGGTGACCGAGCGGACCGTCGTGGCGGTCGCCGGCGATGCGGTGTTGAGCCAGCCGCCGGGCGATTCGAGCGACATTCGACTGGTCAACGTGTTGCCCAAACCCGGCGTGATGGACCCGGTCGCGGCCAGCACGATCGGGGCCGCCCGCGATTGCGGTTTCGACGTCCAGTCGGTCCGCACGATGCGAAAGTATTGGATCAGCGGTGTCGACGAGCCGACTTTCCAAACGATCTGCCGCCGCGCGTTGTCCAACGACTCGATCGAGCAGGTGATCGCCGGGCCGCTGGAAATGGAGCAACTCGATGTCGGCACGGCCTACGAATTCGAGCTCGTCCGCGTCCCGATTCGCAGCTTGAGCGATGACGAATTGGAAACGCTTTCGCGCGAAGGCCAGCTGTACTTGACGCTGGTCGAAATGCAGACGATTCGCGACCACTTCGTCGCGCTCGATCGCGATCCGACGGACATTGAACTGGAGACGATCGCGCAGACCTGGTCGGAACACTGCAGCCACAAGACGCTGGCCGGTCGCATTCATTACCGCGGGGTCGGCGCCGACGGAACGCCCGGCGGCGACGAGCGGCAATATGACAACATGCTCAAAGAGACCATCTTTGCGGCGACCCAAACGATCCGCAAGAACTTGGGCGACGACGATTGGTGCGTCAGTGTGTTCAAAGACAACGCCGGCGTGGTGACCTTTGACGACCAATTCCATGCTTGCTTCAAAGTCGAAACCCACAATCACCCTTCGGCGCTGGAACCCTACGGCGGTGCGAACACGGGCATCGGCGGCGTGATCCGCGATCCGATGGGAACGGGCATGGGCGCCAAACCGGTCTGCAACACCGACGTGTTTTGTTTTGCACCGCCGGACACGCCCGCCGACCAGTTGCCTCCGGGCGTGCTGCATCCGCGTCGCGTGATGAAAGGCGTCGTCGCGGGTGTGCGTGACTACGGCAATCGAATGGGCATCCCGACCGTCAACGGCGCGGTCTATTTCGACAAACGCTACTTGGGCAACCCGCTCGTCTATGCCGGCAACGTCGGAATGATCCCCGTCGGCATGGAAGACAAGCAGGTTCATCCGAACGATCTGATCGTTTCGATCGGGGGCCGCACCGGACGCGACGGCATCCACGGTGCCACGTTCAGCTCGGCGGAATTGACCAGTGAATCAGAATCGCTGTCCGGCGGCGCCGTCCAAATCGGCAACGCGATCACCGAAAAGATGGTCTTGGATGTCTTGATGCAAGCCCGCGACCGGGGACTGTACAACGCCGTGACGGACTGTGGGGCCGGCGGGTTTTCCAGTGCCGTAGGCGAAATGGGCGAGGACGTCGGCGCGGAAGTTTGGCTGGAAAAGGCGCCGCTGAAATATGACGGTTTGTCGTACACCGAGATCTGGATTTCCGAAGCTCAAGAACGCATGGTGTTGGCCGTGCCACGCGAAAAGTGGGATGAACTTCGAGAGTTGTGCGAAAGCGAAGGCGTCGAAGCGGCGATCCTGGGTGAATTCAAACCGACCGGCCAGTTGCACCTGACCTATCACGGCCAAACGGTCGGAAACGTCAGCATGCAGGTGCTGCACGACGGACGACCGCCGGTGATTCGCGATGCGGTCTACGAACCGCCGGCCGTGGTGCCGCTGGATTTGCCCGCGTCCGCTTCAGCCGAGGCGAACCAGCAGACGCTGCTGAAGATCCTGTCCAGTCTGAACGTCGCCAGTAAACACTGGGTGATCCGTCAGTACGACCACGAAGTCCAAGGCGGCAGTGTCGTCAAACCGCTGGTCGGACCACAGTGCGACGGTCCCGGCGACGCCGCGGTGATCCGCCCGCTGCTGGGCAGCAACCGCGGGCTGGTGATTTCATGCGGGATGAACCCACACTATGGCGACTTTGACACCTACCACATGGCGGCTTCGGCGATCGATGAAGCGATGCGGAACGCCGTTGCGGTGGGCGCCGACCCCGCCAAGATCGCGATCTTGGATAACTTCTGTTGGGGGTACACCGATCGGCCCGAAACGCTCGGGTCCCTCGTGCGTGCGGCAATCGCCTGCCAAGACGTCGCCGTCCAGTTGGGCACTCCGTTCGTCAGCGGCAAGGACAGCTTGAACAACGAATTCAGCTATTTCGACGACAGCGGCGAAAAGCAAACGATCTCGATCCCGCCGAGTCTGTTGATCAGCGCGATGGGCCAAATCGCCGACATTTCGTTGGCCGTGACGATGGATGCCAAGGAGTCGGGCAACGCGGTTTTCTTGATCGGGACGACCAAAGACGAACTGGGCGGTTCGCATTATTGCCTTAGCGAAAACCGATCCGGCGGCCAGGTGCCGACCGTGGATGTGCCGGTCGCCAAGGCAACGTTTGCCGCGGTGCACGAAGCGATTTCCGCCCGCCTGCTACGAGCCTGTCACGACCTCAGCGAGGGCGGACTGGCCGTCGCGGCGACGGAAATGGCGATGGCCGGCGGCTTGGGCATGCAGCTCGACCTGAATGCCGTCGCTGACATTTCCGCCCCAGGACTCTCTGACATCTCGCTGCTGTTCAGCGAATCCAATTCGCGGTTCCTGGTCGAATTGCCGGTGGAGTTGGTGGATCAGTTCACGCCAATCTTCTATGCCCACGGCGTCCAGGCCGCTCGAGTGGGTACAATAACCGACGACGGAAAACTGACCGTCACGCGATCCGGGGCCAACGTGTTGGACATCGAGATCGCGGCAGCGAAAGATGCTTGGCAACGACCACTCGACTGGTAAACGGATGATTTCCCCCCGCTCTCAAGCCGATCCGAACAAGACCACCACCTGGACGGTGGTGGTTTCACGCGGACAATCTCGCAATCCCGCCAAACGGTCGCTGGAACAATCGATCGCCGATGCGGCCTCGACGCTCGAAGACGCCGACGTGTTGGTTGTCCCGCACCTGTACGATTTGTCCAAGGGCGGCGAGTCGCTGCAGAAACTTTCGGAAATCGAAGGAAATCTGATCGTCGTCTCGTGGATCTTTCCCCGCGCCGCTCACTGGGTGCTGGACCGAAATGGCATTCGAGGCCAATTCGTGCCGGTGGCGATCGGCGACGCGGAGGACGAGGACCAGGATGAGCCCGGCGCCGAGCAATCGGAAAACGCCGAGCAATCGGAAAACGACGTCGAGCGCGTCGCCGATTTGTACCCGCGGCCGGATCGTCAAATCCACTGCATCGACCTAAAGGCCGAAGAGAGTCTGGATCGGTTCACCGAGGAAATCCGGCGGTTGGTGCTCGGGGAAACCGACGGCGGCGCCGATACAAGGACAGCCGAATCCGGCACCGCAACGTCCCCTGATGAAACCTCCTTGCCGATCGTCGGCGGCCGGATCGTGCAAGTCGAAGAAACGACGGCACGGCGTTGGTACCCGGTGATCGATTTCAGCCGTTGCACCAACTGCATGGAGTGCGTCGACTTTTGCTTGTTCGGCGTCTATGGAGTCGACGCGGCCGAAACGATCCTGGTCGAACAACCCGACAATTGTCGCAAGGGATGCCCGGCGTGCAGCCGCGTCTGCCCCGAGAACGCCATCATCTTTCCCCAGCACAAGGCACCGGCGATCGCGGGTGCCGAAACGGGTGGAAGCGAAGGATTTAAGATCGACCTGTCCAAGCTGTTCGGCGCTCCCGACGGCGGAGACGATGCGATCGCGACGGCGGCTCGTGAGCGCGATGAACAGTTGTTGCTGGCCGGACGCACCGCGGTCGGCATCGACGAGCAACTTCAGCGTCGCCAACAAGACCTGGTCGCCCAACCCAAGGACGACCTCGATCGGCTGATCGATTCGCTGGACGAACTCGACTTGTAGGTCACCCTTTGACCACAAGGTTCACCAACCGGCCGGGCACGGCGATCTTCTTGACGACGTTCTTGCCCTCGAGCATCGATTGAACCCGTTCGTCCGCCATGGCGGCCTCGATCATCTGATCGGGTTTCGCATCGGGCGCGACTTGAATCTTGGTTTTCACTTTGCCGTTGAACTGCACCGGCACTTCGATCGAACTTTGGACCAGCGCCGACTCGTCCCACTTCGGCCAGCTCTGCTGCGCGATCACGCCGTCTTGACCGAGAATCTTCCACAGCTCTTCGCACAAATGCGGTGCATAAGGCGACAGCAGAATCAGGAAGGACTTCATCGCGCTGATCGGACGTTTTTCCGCGCGGGTGAAGAAATTGGTGAACTCCATCATCCGCGCGATCGCGGTATTGAAGCTCATCGCGTCGGTATCCTCGGTCACCTTTTTGATCGTCGCGTGGAGCATCCGATTCTGTTCTTCGTCGCAGGGCTCTTCGGTGAGCGCCGACTGCAGCACGTAGTCTTCCTCTTGATCGTCGACGATCATTCGCCAAACGCGATCGAGGAAATTTCGGACACCTCCGACGCCGGCCATCGACCAAGGCTTGGTCGCTTCCAACGGCCCCATGAACATCTCGTACAACCGCAGCGAGTCGGCACCGTACTCGCTGACGACGACGTCGGGATTGATCACGTTGCCGCGAGCTTTGGACATCTTGTGGGCTCGGCTGTCGACTTTGATCGACGGATCCGCTTTCAGCACAAAGCCCTCGCCCTTCTTCTCGACGTCCTCTTCGGGGACCGTCTTTGACACCACGACTCGACCGTCTTTAGATTGACGCCCACCGTCGGGACTCTTTCGCACCTCGGCGGCGGAAACCGGACTGCCGGCCTCGTCAAAGAAGGCGCTGTATTCGACATCGCCCAAGATCATGCCTTGGTTGACCAACCGGACGAAGGGTTCGGGCGTCGACACATGGCCTCGATCGAACAGCACCTTGTGCCAGAACCGGGAGTACAACAAGTGCAACACGGCGTGCTCGGCACCACCGACGTACAAGTCGACCGGCATCCACTCGGCCTGCTTTTGCGGATCGACCAGAGCGGCGTCGTTTTTGGGGTCGATGTATCGCAGGTAGTACCAGCAGGACCCGGCCCACTGGGGCATGGTGTTGGTTTCGCGACGATACCGTTTGCCGTCGATCTGAACGTACAACCAATCGTCGTCGGCCTTTCCCAGCGGCGGCTCGGGTTTTCCGTGGGGTTTAAAATCTTCCAACTCGGGCAGGCGCACGGGCAACTCAGCGGGGTCAACGCCACGCATCCGTCCGGTCGGATTTCCGTCGTCATCGAGCTCATGCAGAATCGGAAAGGGTTCGCCCCAGAAGCGTTGCCGGCTGAACAACCAGTCACGCAATTTGTAGTTGACGGCGGCTTTGCCCAACCCGTCCGCTTGCAGCGAGGCGGTGAGTTCCTGTTTGACCTCCTCGGTCGACTTGCCGTTCATCGGTCCGCTGTTGATGGCGATGCCGACCGCGTCGTAACACGCTTTTCCGGCCAGGATGTCGTCTCGGTTTTCGGCGTCCGCGGGTGGGTCGACGACGGCGATGACCGGCAATTCGTACTTGACCGCGAATTCAAAGTCGCGTTCGTCGTGCGCGGGGACGGCCATGATCGCACCGGTTCCATAGCCGGCCAAGACATAATCCGCGACCCAAACGGGGATCGGAGTGCCGTTGACGGGATTGATGGCATGGCTACCGGTGAACACACCGGTTTTTTCACGGTCGCCCTCGGTGCGTTCACGATCGGATTTGAACGACGCTTTCTCGCAGTACGCTTTGACGGCTTCGGATTGCTCTGCGGTGGCCAATCGATCCAGCATCGGGTGCTCGGGCGAAACCACCATGTAGGTCGCACCGAACAGCGTATCGGGGCGCGTCGTGTAGACACGCAGCGCCTCGTCACCGGGGTTGGCCGGCATGGGAGCCTTGGCCCGCTCGGATTTCCACGCTTCAAATTCCGCGGCGTCGCCGATGTAGAAGTCGACTTCGGCGCCGGTGCTGCGCCCGATCCAATCCGACTGTAACTTTTTGATCCCGATGGGCCAGTCCAACGCGTCCAGTCCGTCCAGCAATCGCTCGGCGTAGTCGGTGATCCGCAGCATCCACTGGCGCAGCGGGATGCGTTTGACGGGGTGCCCCCCGCGTTCGCTCTTGCCGTCGATGACCTCTTCGTTGGCCAGCACGGTTCCCAGCTTGGGACACCAATTGACCAGGGCGTCGTCCAGGTAGGCCAGTCGATGCGCGTCGATGTAGTCGGCGACCGCCGATTCACCTCGCGTTTGGATTGCGTCGGGGATCGGCAGTTCGGCGATCGGGCGACCTTTCTGCGCGTCGTGGTCAAACCAGGTATCGAACAGGACCAAAAAAATGAACTGGGTCCAGCGAAAGTAATCCTCGTCGGTCGTCGCCAACACGCGATCCCAGTCGTAGCTGAAACCGAGCATCTTCAACTGCCGCGTGAAGTTGTCGATGTTGCGTTGGGTTTGAATCCGCGGGTGTTCGCCGGTTTTGATCGCGTGCTCTTCGGCCGGCAACCCGAAGGCGTCGAATCCCATCGGGTGCAACACGCTTTCGCCACACAGGCGGGCATAACGGCAGACGATGTCCGTCGCGGTGTAACCCTCCGGGTGGCCGACGTGCAGCCCGTCACCGCTGGGATAGGGAAACATGTCCAAGACATAACGTTTTTTGGGACCCGGTTTCTCGGGCGTGGCAAACGTTTGATGTTCTTCCCAGTAGGCTTGCCAACGCGGTTCGATTTCAGCGGGATTGTATCGCGGCATAGGAGTCGAGCAAAAAAGGGGGAATTGGAGGCCGTCAAGACGGGGTGTGCGACGTCAACTCCATGGTGATCATTCGAATCGGGTCTCGAGTCGGACGCGGGCCGAGCGAAATTCTAAGGATTGACAGATTTGACGTAAGTCTTGGCTGGAAATTAAGTGGCAGCTGATCGGGGATCGCTGATCTGGGCGCCGGGATTCATCGCGGACGGCTTACGGACTGATTTCCAAGGCAACTTGTTCACCGGCAGGAAGATTTTATTGGCCTGGGCCGATACCAAACGGGGTGTTTCTTGTTAGCGGCAGGGCGCGAGCCCTCCGGTGTCTCCGCCGGACCTGCCGAAGCCCCACAGAACAAGCCTGGCAGCCGCCTTCCCGCCTCGCGAAAGTCGGCGGGAAATGGTAGAATTCCGCATTCTGCCGCAAGCGGTTCTGGGATGACCAGGATTGGGAACCATCCCTCGAAATGCGGCCTACTTTTACGCCCCGTTTCAGGTCTCAATGAGCGACGCCCCCTCTTCGGATCTCCCGGAATCTGACGCCCCTGACTCGCCCGATCAGGGCGCTCAGGAAAAAGGCTCCCAGGAAGAAATGGACGCCCCGGAACTTGGCCCCGACGTGCCGGTTTCCTCGATTCCCGCAGCGAACCAGAAATACACCGACGCGGACCTGCAGCACCTTTCGGACTTGGATCACGTCCGAAAACGCCCGGGCATGTATATCGGTGACACCTCGACACGCGGATTGCATCACTTGGTCTACGAAGTCGTCGACAATTCGATCGATGAAGCGATGGCGGGTTTTGCCAACAAGGTGTCCGTCGTCGTCCACACCGACGGCAGCGTGACGGTCGAGGACGACGGCCGCGGCATCCCGGTGACCAAGCACCAAGAGCTTTCGGCCGAACTGGATCGCGAAGTCAGCACGCTCGAGGGGGTGATGACGGTCCTCAAATTCGGCGGCAAGTTCGAAAAAGGCGCCTACCAAACCTCCGGCGGCCTGCACGGCGTCGGCGTCACCGTCGTCAACTTCCTCAGCCAGTGGGCCGAAGCCGAAGTCAGCCGAGACGGATACACCTGGAGCCAAGAGTACGAACGCGGCGTCGCGACCGGACCGGTCAAAAAAGGTCGCACGACCAGCAAGACGGGCACCAAGACCACCTTCAAGGCCGATGCGCAGATCTTTTCGGTCACCAAATTTAATTTCGACACACTCTACAAACGCCTGCAAGAACTCGCGTTCCTCAACAGCGGTGTTCGCATCACGTTCCTGGACGAACGCAACGGCGAGGGCGGTGATTTCAAGTACGAACGCGGGATCACCGAATTCGTCGAACACCTCAACCGCGCCAGCGATCCGCTGCACAGCGACGTGATTTCGATCGTCGGCGAAAAAGACGGCTGCCAATTCGAAATCGCTCTTCAGTACAGCACCGAATACACCGAAAACGTTCAGTCCTACGTCAACAACATTCACACGATCGAAGGCGGAACGCACGTCTCCGGGTTTCGCTCGGCACTGACGCGGACTTTGAATAATTACGGCAAGAAAGAAAACCTGCTGAAGAATGCCGCCCTGGGAGGGGACGACATTCGCGAAGGCATCACGGCGGTGATCAGCGTTCGCGTGCCGCACCCCCAGTTCGAAGGCCAAACAAAAACCAAACTCGGCAACAGCGAAGTCGAAGGCATCATCAACACCGGCGTCGGCGAGCAGCTGTCGAAGTACCTGGAAGAGAACCCGCGCGTCGCCAAGTCCATCGTGCGCAAGGGACTGCTCGCCTCGGAAGCTCGCGAGGCGGCTCGCAAGGCCAAGGACTTGTTGCGAAAACGAAAAGACGCGCTCGGCGGTGGCGGATTGCCCGGCAAACTGCGGGATTGCATCAGCAAGCAGATGGAACGCTGCGAACTGTACCTGGTCGAAGGTGATTCGGCAGGCGGTTCAGCCGAAGGCGGGCGAATGCGCGACTTCCAAGCGATCCTGCCGCTGCGTGGTAAGATCATCAACGCCTACAAGAGCCGTGAAGACAAGGTGCTGGCCAACGAAGAAGTCCGTTCGATGATCCAGGCGATCGGAACGGGCATCGGCGCCGACCAAGACATCTCCAAGCGGCGCTACAACAAGGTCGTGATCATGACTGACGCCGACGTCGACGGCAGCCATATCCGTACCTTGCTGCTGTGCTTCTTCTATCGCCAGATGTATCAGCTGGTTGCCGACGGGCACGTTTACGTCGCACAGCCGCCGCTGTTCCGCGTCACCCATGGACGCAGCCGCTACTACGTCCAGACCGATGAAGAAATGAAGGGCCAGTTGCTCGATCGCGGGCTCAACGACACCGTCTTTGAAGCCGAAGACGGGCGACGGATTGAAGGCGAGGACATGCGAAAGCTGTGCGGTTCGCTGGCCTCGATGGAAGACGCGATCGTGGCCCTGGAACGTCGTGGCGTCAGCTTGCGCGTCCACGCCGTGCGGATCGACCCGGTCACCAACAAACTACCCTCCTGGTTGCTGACCTACGGGAACGAGGAACACTGGTTCCACAGCACCGATGAAGTCGAAACGCATCTCAACCAGCACAATCTGGTCCTGGATGACGAGGCGGCTGCCGACGAGATCGACGAAGCGCTCGACGCCGCCGAGGACGCGATCGATGCACCGCCGTCGCTAGCGGCCAGCACCGAACCGCCCAAGACGATCGCCCACCTGGCTGAATTGCACGAAGTCCGAACGATCAATAGCGGACTGAAAGAACTTTCCGAACTCGGGTTCTCACTCGAAGACCTGATTCCGGCCGACCGAACCGGAATGACCACCCCACGCTTCGAGTTGGTCCGGGGCGAAGACACCCGCCGGCCGATGGTCGACCTGCGTGACCTGTTGCCCGAAGTCCGGGCGGCCGGTGAAAAGGGGCTGCAAGTGACTCGCTTTAAAGGGCTGGGCGAAATGAACGCCGAAGAGCTTCGCGAAACGACGCTCGATCCGGCCAACCGAACGCTGATCAAGGTCAACATGAAAGACGCCGGAGCGGCCGATGAAATGTTCCGGCTGCTGATGGGCGACAAAGTCGAACCGCGACGCGAGTTCATCGAGAAGCACGCCTTGGACGTTCGGAACCTGGACGTTTAAACGCACCACTCGTTCCCAGGCTCCGCCTGGGAACGGTCTTCGCGCGAGGCTCCGCCTCGCGATCGCCGTGAACGATTGGTTAGCGGCAGGGCGCGAGCCCTCCGGTGTCTTGGCAAAGATGCGGAACCGGAGGGCTTGCGCCCTGCCGCTAATACCTAAATAAATCGTTCACGGCGTAGTGCGGACCCCACGAACGAGGCCATGGCGCTACGCCCCCGCCTCCTCCGCCTCGATCTCACGCTTGGCGATCAAGAACTGCGCCGCATCGTAAACCGCGTGTGCGACGATCGGGACGAGCAAGCTATCGGTCGCGATCATCAGCGCCGCAAAATAAACGCCCATCAGGGATGCGATGAAGACGTAGAGCTTGGTGATCGGATGCAGCAATCCGAAACCGATCGAGGAGACCAGGACTGCCGCGGCAAGCACTCCCGGAACGGCCACGCTAAAACTATCCCCGACCTGGAACGGGTTGTCGATCTGGCCGGTCGCGTCCTGCACCGCCGTCAACCACGGCAGCAGGCAGCCGCGAAAGGCGAGCTCTTCACCGATGCCTGCGCAGATGCTGACCGTCAACAACTCTGCGGGAGAGAGCGACAACAACGCCTTCATCGTCGGTGCATCGCTGAGTCGCTTGAGGGCGTCGATCGCTTCGTGTCGAATCTTCATCAGCAGCGAAATGGCAATCAACATTGGGATCGACGCCAGTGCACCGATCCCCAATTCGATGGCCACGCTTTTCCACGCCAGTTTGTCGATCCGCCCCAAGTACGCACGCGCATCGACGCCGAGAAACCACGCGAGCAGCAGCCCGGCGAGACCGATGGCGAGCTCGAATCCGCAGGCCCAGACGAACAAGAAATCGTCCGGGACGTCTTCAGGGGGTGGCGTTTCTTCGTTCAAGTCAATCCAGCTCGACGAATTCTAGCGGCTGTTCTTTACGGACGTCCGCGACACGGATGGCGGCGTGACCGCTGAGTAGCTTTCGAAAGGTCTTTCCAACAATCTCGCCCCGCCATCCGGTCAGCAACGAGGGTATCTTGTCGCCTTCCTTGGGGTCCAATTCAAAACCGAGCACTTCCTTGACGTCGTCGGCGTTGCCGACGATCGACGGAGCCAGTTTGTTCTGACGACTGATGCAGGCCATGGAAGTCGACAGAAACTGGCTGAGCATCGGGGAGATGACCCCGCGTGATTTTCGGGTCCGCCGCGGGAGCTGGTCGTCGGGAACCTCAAGCGCTGCCCGGATCGCGGCCGAGATGTCGTCGTAGTGTGCGCTGTAACCGCGCCAATCCATGCCGCGGATGTTGCGGATTTTTTTAATCTCGGCCGACCCGCGTTTGGCGAGTTCGACCATCAGATCGTCACGCATCACGCGTCGCACCGGCCGATCGAGCGTCGCGGCGCGCTGGTCACGCCAACGCCACAGGTGGCGGATGATCTCCAGTTGCCGCGGCGTCATCCCGGCACATCCGCTGACGCGCCGCCAGTTTTCGCTCGTTTCGTGTTGGATGACTTTCTGTTGGCGGAGCTCGGTTTCCTCTTCCAACCAGGCATGGCGGTTCAGCTTTTCGATCGCCTCGCGCTGCATCCAATACATCGCTTCCAGGTCGGTCACGTCTTGCAAGGCATAATTCAGCTGGTCACGTGACAGCGGCCGATGCCGCCAATTGGTGCGTGACTCCCCCTTGGCAAGCGTTTTACCGGTCAGCCGATTGACCAGATTGCCGAGCGAAATGGGGAACTCCATGCCGCTGAATCCGGCCGCCAGTTGCGTGTCGAAAAGCCCCGCGATCGGCTGATTGGTGAACTGGTAACAGAACCGACACTCCTCACGCGCCGCGTGGGCGATCACCGTTCGTCCGGGTTGGACCAACAGATCCCAGAACGGGGCGGTGGTGTGCATCGCCAAGGGATCGATGATCGCCAACCGCTCTCCGGCGGCGACTTGTATCAAACACAACTGAGGTCGATAACGGTCTTCGGAAACAAACTCGGTGTCGAAGGCAATGATCGGCGCATCAGCCAGTTCATCGCAGAATTGACGAAGATCGTCGATCGCACTGATCGATTCGTATTCCAAGGGTCGTTAGACTCTCTGCATCAAAATGGGAGGGACGATCGCCCCGGGTTGCCCATTGGCCACCCCCGACGTTCTTTCTTTTCGGCCATCACTCTAACCGCCCGGCACCCGCGCGACCATCCTGCATGCCACCGAACGCACCACCGAACGCACCACCGAACGCACCACCGAGCCAACTCCGGGACGCCGCCAAAACGCCCCGCGCGATCGCGAAACGTCGATGGCTGGTCAGCGTGCGTGATCTGGCCGAGGCCAAGCGAGCGGTCGAATTTGATGTCGATATCCTGGACCTCAAGGAACCCGGCCACGGCGCCTTGGCTCCCGTTGCCGTCGAAATCTGGCAACAGGTCGCCCGCCAGGCTGCGTCCTGGTCGCCCCCCGGCAAGAACGGCCCCATGCTATCGGCTGCACTGGGGGAATCCGATCAGGCGGTGGGGCTTGCCGATCAGGTCCCGCCCCAATTCGCCTTTGCCAAAGCCGGCCCGAGTGGGTGCAGCAATCCTGACCAGATCAGGGGCTTGTGGGACGCCGTCGGAAAACGGATGCCGGACCGGGTGGAATTGGTCGCGGTCGCTTATGCCGACCACCGGTCGGCCGACTGCCTACCGGCCGAAGCGATCCTGGATCTGGCCGCCCGCCAAGGTTTTCGACGCATTCTACTGGATACGTTCGAGAAGAACGGCCGCTCGTCGATCGGCCTGATGAATGCCCGGCGGCTATCGGATTTCGGCCGCCAGGCCCACCGGCGGCGACTTTGGTGGTCGCTGGCCGGTTCCATCACGTTAGGACAGGTCACTCGGATCGGCGAGCTGATTCCGCCCCCCGAGTTTCGGCCTGATTGCTTTGCCGTCCGCGGAGACGTTTGTGACGGTGATCGTACCGGAACACTGAGCGCCGACAAGATGCGGCGGTGGATGCAGGCGTTCGGCGAGTCCGCCGGCTACGTTCAATCTTGACCCAATTCTACAGCCATTCGAGTCCGGTCAGCTTCTGAAGTCGCTCCTCAAAGTTGCCGATCAGCCCCCCCACGAGTGTCCATTCGCCTTTGTTGCGAAGTTCGATTTCACCGAATCGGTTGATCCGAATGATCGAGTCGCTCGTCACGCCCGCTTGACGCAGTTCGTTGAAATCGACTTCCCCCTCGTTGATCACATCAAGTAACGTTTTTCCGGTCAGTTCAATGAATTCCATGACTTCCTTCTCAGCCCGTGGCTGGACTACATACGATCGACGCCCGCTCCCTTTCTAAGCGGTTGACGAATCTTCGACAACCATAGCCAACGACACGTTCGGGAACGCGATTGGGAGGCCAAGAATAGGCCGCGCACGCCGAATCACTTCTGCTCAACCGGCCAGTTTGCTCGGAACGCTGGCGCAGTTCAAGTTGCCGCCATCTGGATTGAGCGCTATGCTACGGTAGGTTCGTTTGTGCTCAACGAGCTTGTCGATTGTGAGAATCGAGCTACAAATCGCCTCCAACCCAGGCACCCCCACTATGCGTTTGCTCCTCTTCGCCCTGCTTGTCGTCCTCGCGTTGGCCAACCAGTTTCTCGAAGCGGCCACCAGCGTCGCTCAATCGGCAACGGCAGAGTCCCAACCCGCGGCCCAAGCCGACACGTCGGAACAGGAAGCTTCTGATGCGTCCTATCTGCGGATCAAGAAAGACGAAAACGGCCGTAAAGTCGCCTTGCAGACCGCGATCGTTCGGTATCGCGGCAAACCCGGCACGCGCTACGACGGTGCCATCGTCGACTTGGTGGGCGTCGTCCACATCGGCGAAAAAGAGTACTACTTAGATTTGAATCAGCGGCTGTCGAAATACGATTCGGTGCTGTACGAACTGGTCGCCCCAGACGGCACCCGGATCCGGCCCGAAGATTTGAAAGAACGCCGATCGTTGGTCGCGTCGATGCAAACCGGCATGAAGGACATGCTAAAACTGGAATACCAACTGGAATTGATCGACTACATGGCGACCAACTTCCGACACGCCGACATGAGTCCCGAAGAGTTCAGCGAGGATCTGCAGCGCCGCGGCGACAGCGTGCTGAAGATGATCGCCCGAATGATGGGCGCCGGTTTGGCGACGCAATCGAAAAGCGGTGGCGACCTCGGAGTGCTGATGGCATTGTTCAGCCAAGATCGCTCGACCGCGATGAAAAACGCGATGGCCAATCAGTTGATCGACATGGAAGCTGTCACTGCGGGGATCAACGATGCCAACGGCGAGAACACGCTGATCAAGGGACGCAATGCCAAGGCGTTTGAAGTGTTGCGTGAAGAACTGGCTGCGGGGAAGCAAACCCTGGCCGTGTTTTATGGTGCCGGCCACCTGGCCGACATGGCCGAACGGTTGGAAAAAGACTTCGGCATGAAAGCCGAAAACACCATCTGGCTCGACGCCTGGGATCTGGACGGCAAGTAGTAGATGCCCTTCGCTCCCGTTCCAAGGCTCCGACTGGGAACGCAATGCAACGAAGCGGGGTAGGCTTGTAGCCTGTCGATGCCGAAATGACAGGCTGGAAGCCTATCCCACTCTGGTCGATTCGATACTTACTTTCCGCTCGATCCTACGCCGCCCGCGTCATCGACTCACGTTTCTCAGCCAACACCTGTTGCAACGCGGCGTGAGTCTTCGCGGCTTCGGTCGGATCGTAGGTTGCCTCCAGACGCAACAATTCGTCCTGGATTCTCTGGGTGAACTCCGCGACGGACTCTCCGTCACGCGGGTACATCGGATCGCCGAAGATTCCGTCAATCCGACAGAACGGAAGCGGAATCTGGGTGCGATCCCAGGTCTGCGACAAGACGATCCGCTTGGTGGGAATCAGTGACATCGGTATGACAGGAGCGCCGGTTTTTTGCGACAACATCGCGATTCCAGGACTGGCGATCCCGCGCGGCCCCTTCGGCCCGTCAACGGCCACACAAGCCGGCCGGCCGCTGGAGACATGGGCGACCAACGCCCGCAACGCCGCGACACCACCTTTGCGGCTCGCACCGCTGCTGCCACGGATCGGAATCACCCCGGTCTTCTCAAGCGTTCGGGCGATCAAATCGCCGTCTTTGCTGCGTGACACCAACGCGCCCGCGCCCTTTTCGGCGTGAACCACCATGGCAATTTGCTGGCCGTGCAAGCCGGCATAGAGGTACGGCTGTCCGGCCGCACGCAACCGATCTCGAGAATCATTGACCGCGCGGACGCTGCACGTGGTTCGTAACAGCCAGATAAACCCTGTCACCAAAAAGGGCAGCACTCGATTCATTCCCAGATTCCATTCTGTTTGCAGTCAAAACGTTTCGCACGTCGTGAAACTCCGCAGCCCCCTAAATAGGCTCGCCAGCCCCGTACGGCAAGATCGATTGCACCAACAGGCCGCTCAATCGCCGCCGGCCGGGTTCTCGATCCAGACCTGAAAACAGGGCGAACACAGCAGCAATCGCCGGCGACAGTGCACTTGGTTCTCCGCATCGACTTGCGGCGTCGATTCGAGTTGCTCGATGACCTTGCCCCATTGAGCATCCATCTCCTCACGATCGAGCGTGGAGGGGGAGTCCAGGATCGGAGGCGACGAATCGACGGTGGCCTGGATGTCGATTTCGTAAAACTCGCCCCGACCACCGACCAGTTCCCTCAAACAGCGATCACACAAGCCGGGAGTATCCGATTCAAAGGCATCCATCACGCTGACTCAATGTACGAAAAGGAAGTGACAAGAGGGTCACGTCGGAATCCCCAGTTTAACGCATCACAGGCGTCCCCGTTCCCGTAAAAGGTGTCCGACACCTTTTTGGCAAACTGGGGCAGTCACGCAATCTCGCCAGCCTGCTGATCGACGCGGAAAAATACACAGAAGCCACTGCGGTTCTGGATGATCAGATCATGAATGAAGGGGATGACACCGATGTGTTCGGCTTGCTGGGGCGGGCATTTTTGCAGCAAGGCATCGACATGGATTCCGCCATCTTTCATCTCACCCGCGCAATCGAAATCGAAGAGGCTGCTCCACAAACGAGCGCACCCCAATGGCGCGACATTCAACGTCGAAGTCTGTCGCATCTGTACTCACTCAGAAGCGAAGCCCACAACAGCAACGAGGACTTCGAAGCCTCACGCCGTGACAACGAAACGGCGAGAGAACTGAATCCGCGCTAGCCGTTGTCGGTGCCCTTCGTCAAGCCGGGGATCGCACGAGGATCTGGGCTTGCGGAATGGTGGGCCGGAAGGGGGCAAAGAATAGGTTGGTCAAAAAATGAAGACGGCTGGTGAACGACTGCCCGCGACACTCGCATCTTTTGACCATTCCATCTTTTGACCATTCCATCTTCCAGCCAACCTATCTTTGCCCCATCTGTTTGCCCCGCCCCTCGGTCACTCAGGTCGTCGCGGAAACGGTTCCCCGTCCTACGTGCCGGCGTTCCAACGGTCCAACTTGGACGTGATAAAGTCGATCACGGCTTGGTGCTGCCGGTCGCCGCGGCCTTCGATGGCGATCGGTTCTCCGAACGCGAATCGCACTTTTTTGTGGGGGTCGATCGGGCCAAGGTCCTTGAACCACTTGCCGTTGCCCCACGCATCGGTCTGCAGCGCGATCGGCACCACGGGGACCTTGGCACGAGCCGCCAGTTTGACGCCGATCGAATTGAGCGAGTCCGGATCAAAGCTGTCGCTGCGAGTGGTCTGTGGAAACACGACGATCGAGATGCCTTGGGCCAGTCGCTCGGCCCCCTCCGTCATCACCCGCTTGAAGTCTTCACGTGGGTGATCACGTGAGACAGCGATGGGATTGCGTGTCCGCAGGATATGACGAAACACCGGATAGTCCATCAGGCTTTGTTTGACCACAAACGTCACGTCGCGAATCGGCTGGATGATGGCGGGCAGGACGATCGTCTCCAGCATGCTCATGTGGTTGCCGACAAACACGCAGGGGGTGGTCAAGTCTTTCACGTGCCGCAACCCCGTGACTTCGAATCGAATGCCGACCGATTCGAGAGATTGCATGACCTCGAAGCTGGTTTCGCTCCAGCGCTGGTTCCCATACTTTCCCTGACGGGCAACGCGACTGGATCGATAAACGTTCCACGCGAACTGGCGATAGAAGCTGATGGTCGGAAAACTCCCTGCCATCGAGCGTTTCTTACCATCGGCGGTCCGGTAATCACCGTCCTGATCGGACAGCAGTTCATTGCAGTGTGGCGTCTGTATTTCTGTCATGCTCATCAACGCGGGCGGCTATCGATCGTCCTGTGAAGCCGGGACCGATGAAGCGGGTTCGTGAGCCCGGTCTTTGGTCGGCAGATCACGCGATGAATCAGCAACATGCTTCGTCGGCTCCCCTGGCTCCACCAGTTGAACCGTTCGCCGCTGACTTGGCAACGCCGCCGACTGCCGTGCCGTCTCCGCCGGGCTGCCAAACAGCCGTCGCGTCAAACCGGCCTTGGCTTCCAACAACAGACTGAACAGTGTCGGCACCAATACCAGTGTGAAGACGGTGGACACCAACAGCCCACCGAGCACGACGCTGCCCAGGCCGCGGTACAGTTCGCTGCCCGCACCGGGGAACAAGACCAGCGGAAACAATCCGAGCACCGTAGTCAACGTCGTCATGAAGATCGGACGAATGCGGGTCCGCACGCTCTCCAGAATCGCTACCCGCGGCGACATGGCGTCCTCACGCATATGATTGAGCGACTGGTGCACAATCAAAATCGGATTGTTCACGACCGTACCGACCAGGATCACGAAACCGAGCATCGTCAGAATGTCCAATTGCTGCGTCAGCTGGCCGGTCATCGACAAATAGACGTTCAACAGGTTCAACCCCAGAATCCCCCCGACCGCGCCCAACGGTACCGTCAAGATAATCACCAACGGATACAACCACGATTCGAACAAGGCCGCCATCAGCAGGTACGTGATCAGGATCACCAGCACGAACTGGCTGGTCAACACACTGATCAGGCTGTCAAGATTCCAGCCCGACCATTGGCCCAGGAACGTCGCCTGCATCTTGCTCAGTTTGTCCGCCGTTCCGGCCAAGTTGACTTGATAGCCGCCTCCGAGTTGACCGCTTTCGGTCAGCGGTTGCACGATCTCACGCCTGATTTGTTCCATCGCATCTTCCAAGGCGATTTCGGGCGGCGGAGACACTTCGATGGTGATCGCGCGGACGCGTTCGCGGTGATTGACTTGTTCGGGACCGCTGGCCAACTCCACTTTCGCGAGGGCGGCTAACGGAATCAGTTGTCCTCCCGGCGTCGCGATCGGCAACGCTTCAATTTCTTGCGTCGTATCGGCGTATTTCAATTCACCGACGATCGTCAGGTCAATTTTTTTTCCATCCAGGTAGTAATCGCCGGCATAGGCACCGTCGATCAGACAGTTGGCCGAGAAACCGAGGTCACGACTGCTAACACCCATCTGGGCCGCCTGGACCAATTTGGGCGTGATGTGGATTTCCGGGCTGGACAAATCCAGGCTCGGAATCGGCCGTGCCTGGGCGGTCGGCATGATCTGTTTGACCTTGCCGATCGTTTGCCCCCCCAACGCGACCAACTTGATCAAGTCGGGTCCGGTGATCTCAATCTCGATCGTTCGCCCGGCGGTCAATCCTTGTTCGAACAGACTCGATTGCTTGGCGACGGCAAAGGTCCCCGGCATCGAAGCACCAACTTGCTGCACCAGCGGAACGAGCTCACCGGCACGCTGGCCATCGTAGGCCCGAATGCCCATGAACACCTGCCGCCCACGGGCGACAAAGAAAAAGTCGCCGATGGCGGGGAAGTCCAATGCGGCGGCTTCGGGGCTTTCGGGATCCACATCCCAGTAGGGACGCAGTGCGGTTTCTACGGTCTTGCCGGCCGCGGTCAACTGATCCAGGTTGTATCCCGGCGGCGGCAGCAGGATTCCGAACACGAGGTTGCGGTTTCCGGTCGGCAGATACTCAACCTTGGGCCAAAACGACCAACTGATTCCGAGTGCCAGCAGAACCAACGTGACAGCCACCCCTAGCCGCCGCAACATGCCGCGTTGGATCCAGTCATTGAGTCCGACAGTGCCCCGAACAAAGGTTTCCCCCAACGCATGGACCGGCCACAAGATGAATTGTGTGATGCGATGGGTGCTTTGCTGCGAGGACTGGCCCGACGGGTCGTCACGATCAGGTTGGGATTGAAACAGCCGCGATGCCGCGGTCGGAATCACCGACATCGAGATCAGCAACGACAACGCGACCGCGGCGCTGATCGCCAGTGCGATGTCGCGGAACAGTTGCCCGGCCTCTTCCTGGACAAACACGATGGGCAAGAACACGGCGACCGTCGTGATCGTCGAGGCGGCAATCGCGCCCCAGACCTCTTGGGTTCCCCGCACGGCAGCGGTGACCGCGGATTCGCCCGATTTAAAATGGCGGTAGACGTTCTCCAGCACGACCACGGCGTTGTCGACCAACATGCCCACCGCGAACGCCAACCCGGCCAAGCTGATCACGTTCAACGATCGGCCCAGCACGCCCAGGACCAGGAATGACGCGATGATACTGGTCGGGATCGCCAACGCCACCACCAACGCACCGCGGGCGAACCAAAATCCGGCGACCAGGATGATCGCGATACAGATCAAAAAGAACAGGGGCGACAGATAGGCCGCCGCCAACGAGCTTGCGATGATCAGCGGGATCGTCACGATCGTCCGTACGCCCAAGTGCAAGAACAACATCAACACGATCATCGTCAACGCACCGCCGATGAAGATGTTCTGTTGCACCAAATCGATCGACGAATAGATGTACTCGGTTTCGTCGTAGACCTGAGTCAGTTGCAGCCCCCGCGGTTTTAAGATGTTTTCGTCGATGTCACGCTTGGCGGCGCGCAAGCCATCCATCACGTCCAACACGTTGGCA
This sequence comes from Stieleria sedimenti, assembly GCF_025060895.1. Classification (GTDB taxonomy): domain Bacteria; phylum Planctomycetota; class Planctomycetia; order Pirellulales; family Pirellulaceae; genus Stieleria; species Stieleria sedimenti. Next base: position 28,714 of record NZ_JANZKV010000054.1, read on the forward strand.
TCGGTTTCGCGCAAACAGTTGATCGCGATACTGGATTCGCCGAATCGTCGTACCAGTCCGTCGGGCTTTTTGTAACCCAATTCGACTTTGGCAACATCGCGGACGAAGACAGGTGCCCCGTCGGTGACCGACAACAACTGTTGCTCGACCTGTTCCGGGCTGCGAAATTGCCCCATCGCACGCACGACCCACCGCCGTTTGCCTTCCCAGAAATCTCCCGCCGATGTGTCTTTGTTTTGCCCCTGCAGGACGTTCCGAACATCGGCCAACGTCAACTGCCTGGCGGCCAGCATTTCGGGATCGACGATGACCTGCAATTCGTCTTCCAATCCGCCGATCACGTTGGACTGGGAAACGCCGGGGACACGTTCAAAGCGGGCTTCGATTTCGTCTTCGGCAAACCGTCTCAGCTTGGTCACGTCCAGATCATCCGGCGGCAACAGTTCCTCGACCTCGGGGTGTTCCTTGGCCAACAGACGCAGCCGCAGCATGACCAGTCCCACGTTGTGGGCGTGGCGTGCCGGTGCGATTATTTCGACCAGCTCGGGATGCCGGGCTTCAAATGCCTGGAACTGTTCGTCGGTCGGGCGACGCGTGCTGAAGATGAACCAGGCGATCGGCCGGTCGGAGGCGTTGGCCGTCGTGATCACCGGTTCGTCGGAATCCTCGGGATACTCGGGCACCTGTTGCAGTCGGCTGTTGACCTTCAACAACGCCTCCTCCATGTTGGTACCGACCAGGAATTCGAGCGTGATGGTGCCTTTGGAATCCGCGCTCTCGGACGTCATCTTCGTGACGCCTTCGACGCTCTTGAGCTGTTCCTCCTGCTCCATCGTGATTTCTTGCTCCACCTCCTGCGGGCTCGCTCCCGGCCAAGTCGTCTCGATGGTGATCGTTGGGATCTGGACTTCCGGCGTCAATTGCATCGGCATCCGCGTCAGTGCGACGACGCCGAACAGGGAGACCAGCAAGACGGCGACGCTGACTTTGACCGGGTTTTTGACGAAGGCTTCAATGAGTGCCATGCTCGTTGCCTCCGTTTGATTCGACCCGAGCAGGCTGTGATGGGGACTCCACGACGCGTGAGATCACGACACGTTGTCCCGGCCGCAGGCGTTCGTTCCCTTCCACGACGACCCGCTGCCCCGCTTCGAGCGGCCCTTTGGCTTGGATCAGATTCGGCATCGCGACGCCGACTTCGATCGGGACCGGACGCACGCTGCCGCCACGTTGATCGCCATCGACGACATAAACCAGCGGCTGCGGGCCGCCCAAGACCAACGCGTTCTTGGGAACCATGATCGCACTCTGCTTCGCGCCGATGGGCAATTCGACCCGGGCATACATCCCCGCCTTGAGCAGCGGCCCGTCGGCGGTGATCGTGTTCTTGACTCGAATCTTGACGGGGAAGGTTCTGGACTTCGCGTCGGCTTGGGGAATGACGGTGGTGATCTCACCGGTAAAGACCTCGTCTGGAAGCGCGGGCACATCGACGCGGACGGTCGCCCCCGGTTTGATGTGTGCGGCATGCTGCTCGACGACATAGGCCAGGACTTCGACTTCGTCCAATGCCACCACCTCCATCACCGGGTCGCCACTGCTGACCCACGTTCCTTCATCGACGTGCTCGATGACCACGTATCCGTCGAAACGCGACATGACGGTGTATTTTTTGATCCGGTCCTTGATGCGATCCACCATCGCTTGCTGAAAAGCGACCTGTGCCCGCGCCTGGGCGATCCGCTCCGACCGCGGCCCTTCGACGATCAGATCGTAGGCGGCCTTGAGCTCCAGATAGACCTGTTCGGACTGGCTGGCCCGAGCCTTGACCTGCTCATATTCTTCCGGCGATGCAGAATTCGACGTCCGCAGCTGTTGCAAGCGAGTCAATTGTGCCCGGCCAAACTCCATGTCCGCCTTGGCCCCCAACATCTTTGCCTTGGCTTGTTCAATTTCGTTCGGTCGCGAACCCGCCTCAAGTTCGGCAAGCTCTTGATTTCGCAAATCCAGTTCGGCCTCGGCGGCGGCGAGTTCCAATTCGATCGTTGCGGTCAGCAGCTTGGCCAGTGGCGCGCCCTCCGCGACGCGTTCTCCTTCGTGAACGACCAGTTCGACCACACGTCCGTCCACGGCGCTGCCCACGACGGCACGCTTAAGCGGCATCACGGTGGCAACAAAGGTTTGGCCGGCGGCGACATCCATCTGCACCACTTCGGCGACGGCCACCGGTGCGGGCGGTGGCTGTTGAGCGTGCGCGTCATGAACGGCGACAGTCACCGCGAGCCAGAAGAGTACAATTAAACAGACACGAGAGCGTTTCATTTTCATCAGCTCGGACAGTGCGGATGCGTCATGGAACATGGAAACATGGCGACGCCATTGGCGGTGGGGAATTCGTAGCCGGCTATCGGTCGAACAACTCTGCCGGCGGTTGCAGCAATAAATTTTCGTGGACCCGACCGAGTAGCTTCTTGAGCGTGGCTTGCTGCCGATCGGTCAATCCATCGGTGGCCCGTGCGCGAATCACTTTTGCACAGTCGACGATCTTGGCCCAAACCGGTTTCGATTTCGCCGTCGCACCGATCAACTTGCGGCGACGATCGGTCGGGCAGGGGCGACGCCGGATCAATCCGTCGCGTTCCATCCGATCGAGAATACGAACCAACGTCGGCGGCTCGATCATCATCTTGCCGGCCAACTCGGCTTGCGAAAGCTCGCCCTCCAATGCCAGCCAACCGAGCACTTGCGACTGGCGGAACGTGATCCCGTAGGGCACCAGGGCGTCATTGAACGCGCGGTGGTAACGCTGTGTCGTCACGGTCAGCCAATAACCGATACTCTCGTCAAAATCATAGTCCAACACGGGCCGACTCCGGAGCCGAGACAATTCGTTAGCCTGCTAACTATTAGCGTTGCGGCACAATCGCTTGTCAAGTCGTTGCGCCCCGCTTTGGAGGGATTCGATTCGGTCCGTGGAGGAGCCTTCGACCGAGGGCAGCCATCTGAATTGCCACGGTAAGCTACAATCCGGCCTCGAACGACACCCCACCGTCATTCAGGAGTACGACCATGAGCGACCGCTTGAAAGTTGTTGGAATCAATTTTGATCATTTTCACATGGGTGACCTGTTGCGGATGGCGCACGAGCATCCGGAGGCGGAACTGGTGGGGATCTGTGATGAACATCCCGAACGCATGCGGGATGCGATCAAGACCTTCCAGATACCGCAGGACAGGGTGCATAGCGATCCGCAAACGTTGTTTGATTCGACCCCGGCGGACTTGGCGATCCTGTGTCCGGCCGCTTCGAAACACGGTGATTGGGTGGAACGGATCGCGCCGTTCGGCTGCGACCTGTTGGTCGAAAAACCCTTCGCCGGATCACTGGCCGAGGCCGATCGGATGATCGCCGCGTGCCAATCGGCCGGCGTCCGTCTGGCGATCAATTGGCCCTTGGCCTGGGTCGCCTCGCACCGGATGGCCAAACGCTTGATCGACGAGGGGCGAATCGGTCAATGCATTGAGGTGCACTACTATGGCGGCAACCGCGGCCCGCTTTGGCACGTGGCCGATAAAGTCGAACGAACCGCCGAGCAGGTCCGGCAAGCCAAACCGACCAGTTGGTTTTACAAGCAGAGTCACGGCGGAGGATCGTTGCTCGATTACCTCGGTTACGGCACCACGCTGGGAACTTGGTACATGGATGGACGGCGACCGATCGAAGTCGCCGCGATGGTCGACCGGCCCGCCGGATTGGAAGTCGACGAACACAGCGTGGTCGTGGCTCGCTATGAAACCGGACTCTCCAAATTCGAGACCCGCTGGGGAACCTTCACCGACCCCTGGACGCATCAACCCCAACCCAAGTGCGGCTTCGTCCTGGTCGGCACCGAAGGGACGATTTCCAGCTACGACTATGACACGTCGATGCGGGTGCAAACACGCGATTGCCCCGAAGGCCGATTGATCCAGCCAGATCCGTTGGTGGCGCCCCTGCAAAATCCGATTCAATACATGGTCGACGTGATTCAAAACAACCGCCAAATCGACGGCCCCTTGTCGACCCGGATCAGTCGCATCGGCCAGCAGATCGTCGACGCCGCCGTGCTCAGCGCCCGCGAACAGCGTACGGTTCCCTTGTCCGAGTGATCCAAATCTCGCCGCAAGCCCTCGGGATGTCGATTTTATAAGTGACGGATTTGATCGTGGCGGAAGGCGCTAAGACTTTCGCAGCGCCGGCCCTCTCTGGCGTTTGCTTGCTGCGCAAACGCCGTCTCTCTCAGGGGGGATCTAAATTGGTTGCCAAAGCCTGCAGAAAATGAATCGACGTCCTCCGGGATACGGGATTCGCTGACGCTACTCCTTCCACAGTCAACGGGGTGTTGCTTGTTCGTCGAAGGGCGCGAGCCCACTGGTGTTTCAAGGTGTTTTCGCGCCGAAACCGGACCGCTACCGGGCTGTCGATTGAAGCCCGTACGCGTTAGCAAGGGGCCACTCGGCGTCACTGGCTAACGCGGCGCCACTCGGTAGCCCGTCGCACCTGACATGATCGCGTTGAATTCCTGAAGACCGACTAAATCGACAGCCCGCTCGTGCCGTTCCGCTCACACCTGGGACACTTTGGAAGGGGAGTCGAATTGCACGCGAAATCTTCATGTCAGGAAAGATCTCGATTTCGGCATCAGCCCACGACCCGCAACAAGAGAACGACGGCGTGTATTCCGCCGGTCTCTGAAACGGCATGATTCACGCATTGTTTTGATCGACCCACGCGATTTAAATCGTTCTGAACGCAAATCAATCGATTGACGTGGCGGAGTCAATTTTCAAACGTGAGAAAAGACGGAAGCAATGGAATTACTCATGCCGAAGCGCCGGTACGTTGACCGGCTCCCTGTGAAATCCAGTTCGCCGTCCCGAGTGGTGGCGTCACTGATTTGGCGATTGCTGGAATCCGGTCCCACCTCACTGGGGATCTGTTGCCTGCTGATCGCGTTTGTCTCGGTGCACGATGCAGCGTTGATCGTCACGAATCATGAAGTGATTTATGAGATGGAACAGAACCCGATCGGGGTCTGGCTGCTCGAACTGCAAGACGGCCAGGTATGGCTGTTCGTGACGGTCAAGTTGATCTGCACGGCGCTCGTTTGTGCCGTGCTGATCACGCTCTACAAACACCAGCGGCGAATGGCGATGACCGTTGCCGCAAGCTTGGTTTGTTTTCAGCTGTCTCTGCTCTGTTACTTATCGGTTGGCTGAGAGTGTCTAAACCGATGCGATTCCAGGAAACGTGGATGACTTGGAAACAAGTGATGGACTTCGTCGCGTTGTGGGGCCTGCTGCTCGGCGGAGTACTCGTGCTCGCCGGCGCCGAAGCAATCGTAATTTGGGGGAGCGGATTTCGATATCAGCCCGTCACCGAAACTCGGTCGGTGTGGTTCGAGGACCTGTCCTTTAACCGGCCTACCGGCATGGCGGCAGTCGTCGTGCGTTCCAAATTGAACGCACAGGCCGAGGGGATCAAGTCGGATATCGTCCTGATGAATCTCAAGACGCACGAAGCCATTTCGCTGAACGCGCATCATCTGCAACCGCTCGCAGTGGCTCTGTCCCCCGACGCATCAACGATCGCGGTGGTCGGTGCCGATGCGCGGGTTCGGTTGATGACCGGCGTGACGCCGATGGCCCATGCCAAGATGATGACGGAAATCAAAACCATCGATGCTGCAACGTTTCACGACCCCATTCAATTGCTGTTTTCACCCGACGGCGAAAAACTGGCGGCTATCAACGAAAATGACGTCTGGGTCTGGAGTTTGACCGAAAACCGTTTGCTTCATCAACACCAACATCACCGCGTGCCCCGAACCGGAACCCAAAAGGCACTGGCCTTTTCCGCCGATTCCCAACGCATCATTTCGGGGAATCCCGACGGAGGCATCTCGATTCGAGACCTCAAATCGGGCAAACTCTTGAAGCGGATCGCATCGAGCGAACGTTCGATTTTTGACGCCGCTTTCTTTGAACAAGGTCGATTGCTGGTGGTGATGAACAACGGCGCACCGTACGAGATTTTGCTCTATCCCGTTGATTCCGGGCCCGGCAACGCCGACACAAGCCGTTGGACCTGCAGGGCATCGGCACCGATCGTGGCGATCGACGAGCGGGGAGACTGGGCGGCGATCACCTCGTACCGTCACGGCAAGCATCTGATTTGCATCCTCGATCTGCAGACGGGAACCGAACAATCCGTTTTGCCAGGGCACACCACTCCGATCATGGGATTGGCAACAAGCGACCAAACGCTGTATTCCTGGGATTCAGGTGGGACGATCATCGAATGGGATATGAATGCCAAGACTCGAACACGGTCGTTCTCGATGCTCCAGTGGGTGTTGAATCCGATCGAAAACGCCTTGACCACACCGTGAACCCCGGCAACCGGCCCACCACTAGACCATAAACGGTTGCCCCGTCACCGAGCGAGTCTCCTCTGGACTACAATCGCCAACGAAAAACTTCGTCCGTCACGAGGAGATTGGTCATGGCGCAGAGGGATCGCAGCGGGATGAAATGGTTGATCAATGGCGTGACCATCGATCGACGAGTGCAATCACCGGGCCGACCCCTCGTTGCGACCTCGCGACGACGTCGACTCGTCGGCGAACCATTGGAGCCACGGCATCTGCTTGCGATCCTGGCGGTTGCACCGAGTGGCGACACCATGCCGGGGCTGGAATTCGAATCGGCCTGCGACGCGGCGCCGATCAACGCCTCGGGGATCGCTGCGACGGCAAACGCGACGACTCCTTTGGTGGAGTACTTCTTGACCGCACGGGATGCCGAAGATCAATTGCTTCCCGTGGTCAACGGCGAAGTCGAAGTGGGGGTCGGTATCGAGAACTCATTCTTTCTGGAAGTCGCGTATTCAGACCTCCGCACCTTCGGCGATGACACGGGAGCCTTTGGCGTCCACGTGAATCTGGATGTCAACCAACCCGGCTTGCTGCGACCTGTCCTGCGCGAAACACAACGCATCATTTTCGGCGCAGAGATTTTCAGTGCTTCATCGGGTTCGGTTGCGTTCACGATGGAGGGTGCGTCGCAATCCTACGTCGCCGATCTGGCGGACCTGTCCAACGAACCGTTCGAAGAAGTCAAGGCGGCGCTCCAACTGCTGGGATATCAACCGTCGCAATATCAGGTGACCGGACTGTCGTCGAGTGACTTGTTGATCGAAATTCGATTCGTCGATCCCGCCTTCGCGAATATGGACCTTCCCGACTTGATCGTCACGAGCCATTTCGACGTCGCGGTCCCGACGTCCGTCGAAGAGTTCAGTCCCCTGTTGGCCGACGGCGTCACGCCCAATTCTGAAGCGGTCCGTTTTAATCTTGACACGCGCAGCCGAACGTTCAACAACAATCAACGCTTCTACACGCTTCTCAATCGCGGCAATTTTGACCTGGCATCGGGGTTCGTCGATGTTGGCGGGACGGGCTTGATTCCGGGTGCGTCTGGCGGGATTCGAAGCCTGACAAACGATGGGCAATTCATTGAGCCGTTTGACGTCTTTCGCGTTGAAGTTTTTCTGGCCGAACCGCTCCGTTCACCGCTGGTCATCGACACGGCACCCAGCCAAGGTGCCGACGCACTGCTGCTGTTTGGTGAAGACGTGGTCATTCCTGCGGAAGCCATTCTGCTGGACGCCGATGCGAGCGTCACGCTGGTGACGGCCGAACCGACGGTTCAACAAATCGTGATCAACGATGGTGCGGAAAGTCGGTCGCAAGTCACGTCGGTCGCGGTGACGTTCGGAGAGGAGCTGGAGTCGGCTCTCTTGCCCTCCGCGTTCTCGCTCGTCAACACGTCCACGTCGACTGCCGTTGGCATCGTCCATGTGGCTGCCAGCGTGATGGACGGGATGACCACCGCGACGCTTACCTTTGACGGCGCGAGCACGGTCGACCGGGGTGGCACCGGGGCACAGGGGAATTCGCTGACCGACGGAAATTACCGGCTTCACATCGACGCCTCCGGCATCCGCTCCACCAGCGGCTTCGAAATGTTCAACGATGTTATTTTCGGCGAACAGCCGGTCGATGGCTTCTTCCGTCTCTACGGCGATAGCGACGGAGACCGCGATGTCGATGGCCAGGACTACGGACGCTTCGGATTGACGTTTCTCACGACCGCCGGCCAATCGAGATTCAACGCTCAACTGGATTCAGATGGCGACGGCGATGTCGACGGTCAAGACTACGGCAGGTTCGGACTGAATTTTCTGAAACGAATCTGACCCGCCCGCTCCATCGCCCGTGGTGTCACCGAAGAGGGCATCGGAATGCGTGTCATTGGAGGCCACAATGCATCCCGGATCGGTGGGCAAGACAATGGGGGCAAAACAATGAACGGCGAGGCACGCCCCCGCACCCCACCATTCTGCTACCCCATCGTTTTGCCCCCATCACTCCTGCGTCTTCTCCTGCAAACGCTGCAACCGCATCGCATGTTGACCGGCGAGCTTCGAGTGACGAGCCGCCAAATCGCCACGCCCGCGTGACTGATAGATGGCGGCCAGAAAACGGTGCGCGTTGACGTGTTGCGGAGCCAGCTCAATGGTCTTGCTCAACGCTTCAATCGCCTGCTCGGTGTTTCCCGAGTTCTGCTCCGAAACACCCAACTGAAAATAGTCAAACGGCTCGCTCTGCAACTCCGTGACTTCGCGGTAGTATTTCGCCGCTTCGGCAAAGTCGCGGCGTTGGTAGGCGAGATTGGCGAGCAGACGCAGCGATTCCAATCGCGGACGCGAGGGCACTCGCTCACGAGCCACCACTTCACTCGCCAGGTCTTGGGCGATCGCCGACTGCCCCTGCGAACGAGCCAACATGGCCAGGATGGTGGTCGCATCGGCGTCCGCCTGGCCCGCGTTCTTGACTTCAATCAGGGCTTTGGCGGCTTCGATTCCATAGTCTCGAAAATTCGGATTGCCCGGATCTTCTTGGGCGACCTGGAACTTGGCGAGCGCTTCGCAACGTTTGCGAACCATGCCCGGCAACTCAGCGACATCCAAGACCGGGCTCAATCCCACCGCCGGTTCAACACTCGTCGCTTGACCGCTGTGAATGCCGATGCGGTGGTGATGAAAAGCCGTGTGGGGAACCTCGGTGCCCTGGGCGGGCATGTGGCATTGGCTGCAGTCGTTCTGTGCGATCTCGACCCGTTTCGCATGCGGCTCACCACAGGACTGATCGTTGTGGCATGACAGACAGATCTTCCGATAATGCTCGATCGTCGATTCGGCCGGAACGGTTTGGTGCGGATTGTGACAGGTGATACAGGTCAGCGACTCGGTTTGTTGATAGCACTTGCTCATGTGCAACTGCTCCACGTGCCCGACCACGCGCATCGTGTCATCGCCCAATCGATATTGGTAATCGATCCGAAAGTCGGTCAACGGAAGTCCGGGGCGATAGTCCCATTCGTCTTTATTGGCCAACATCGCTTTACCCGCTGCCTGTAAATGACATTGCTGGCAGATGGCTTCGGAAAGCTCGCGAGAGAGTTTTGACGGATTGACAATCGTGTCGTCCGCCCCAGCAAACTTGGGGTTCTCGCGGTATCGGGCGACGTGTTTCTCACCCGGCCCGTGGCAACGCTCGCATCCGATTTTCTCTTCCAAAATCGAAAACTCATTCGGGTTGCCGTTCTTGCGATCGATGTCGCCGACGTGGCAAAAGAAACACTCCGAACTCAACTTGCGTCCGAATCCGGGATGGAAGGGCACATCGTAGCCAGGCGACATCGACCACTTGCCGGTATCCTGATACCAGGACAACGGAGACTGGCCGAAATGCGATCCGTCATGATAGACGTAGCTTTTTCCATGCGTTCCCGAGCCGAGGGTGAAAACGATCGGATGTTCGGTTCGGGCCAATTCCGCGCCGTCCGGACCGCGAAGGATCTCACGATGAATCAGGTCGTCGCCGCGACGCAACACCTGATAGTCGTTGCCAGACGATTCGTGATGAAAGCTTGCCGAAGACACCTCTTTGTCCGGATCGACACGCTCCATCGACTCGCTGTGCTTGGTGTCCAAGTAGGAGAGGTGTTGCGCCTCGTGGCACTGCACGCACGTTTTTGTCCCCACGTACTTGACCGTCGGATCGGTGTTGGCCGGAGGTTCGGCCAACCCACGGGCTGAAAGGCCAATGAATACGATGAACACGCCGGAGATGATTCGGGCAATCAAGGGTATCGATCCGCGGATGAAAGAAAAGCGACAGAAAAAGTAAACCGCAAGTCTAGCAGCTGGAAATTCGACATCTCAAGTTTTTTGTTGCCGACTTCGATGAAGTGTTCTGCCGCACCTGCCCGAGGAGACATCCGGGGACGGGGCCTACGGCCCATTGCCGGCATACATTTGCAACACCAGGATTGTGTCCATATATCCGTGCGCAAAGATGGTGACCCAGAGATTCCGCTGAACCACGACGTAGGAAATTCCCAATGCCAATCCCATGAAGCTGGCCTGCACCATTCCGGCGAGCCCCCAGTCCGAGTGGACCAGGCCGAACACGATCGAACTGGAGACGATGGCCAACCACCGGGCCGCCCTTCCGTCTGCCCCCAACTCGGAAATTCGCGTGATCAAGAATCCCCGATAAATGACCTCTTCAGCGAATGCCGAGACGATGTACACCGATGCCAAAGCGAGGATCGTCAATGTGAGATTGCCGCGGAGGTAATCGTACTGACTCATGTCTGCCCGCTCCGGAATGCCAAGTAGGTTTGCCATCAGAATCGCGGCAAACACAAAGGCTGCAATCGCGGCGAAAGACACGGCAATCGATTGCAGGAAGACACGGATAGCGGAACGCCAGCGGTAAAGACTTCGGTCCAGCCCAAAATGCACCCCACTTTGCCCACGCAATCGCAGTCCCCAGTACACGATGGCCAGCATCAACATATTGGCCGCCCAGACGCTGCCGATCGTTGCGACCCTTGCCTTGACGAAGCGGGCATTGTCCGTCGCCGCCGGTTTGAGCCCACCATTGTCACTGGTAAAGATGACCAATGTGTTTTCCCGCAGGTCGTGTTCTTGCAGCTTCTCGGAAAACGCCGCGCGGTATAATCGACTCGTCCGCGTCGTGACCTCCCGCCAGTCGCAAGCCTGCCGCTCGAGATAGGATTCTTTCAGTGAATGTATTCACTCATGCCTTTTGTTTCGCACTCGCCATCCTCGCCACGTTGCCAGGCACGGGAAAAACCGCGGAGCCTCCCGAACCGTCGATTCCTGGCCATCGTCGCGACGCCCCGCCTCCCAACATTTTGCTGCTCTTCGCCGATGATCTCGGTTACGAAGCACTCGGCTGTTACGGCGGTCAAGATTTCAACACGCCGCATCTCGATCGATTGGCCGAACAGGGAATGCGTTTCAGCCGCGCGTACACCAGTCCCGTTTGCACTCCGTCGCGGATGAGTCTCTACACGGGCGCCTACGTGTCGCGTCATGGTTATTGTGATGTGCTGCCCGTTCACCTTGGCACGAAGAAGGCTGTCGATTTCCGCCGCCGCTGGACGACGTATCCGCAACTGCTGCGAAACGCCGGTTATCTGACGTCCGTGACCGGCAAGTGGCAACTCGCGGCGTTGGAATTTCATCCTGAGCACTGTCGCGATGCCGGTTTCGACTCATGGTGCGTTTGGCAGATCTGGCGTCAAGGAGCCAAAACGACACGTTATTGGGTGCCGTGTTTCAATCACGACGGGCACGTCCGTGAAGACATCACCGACCGTTTCGGCCCCGACGTGTTGGCCGACTACGTGATCGACCAGATGCGTACGGCGGTCCAGGCCGATCGTCCGTTCTACATTCACCACAACATGCTACTGCCGCACTGGCCGATCATCCAGTCGCCCGACGACAAAGCCGGAGCCAAACGCGCATCACTGAGCGGCATGATCGCCTACATGGACAAACTGTGCGGCCGGATCCTCGACGAGGTCGACCGGTTGGGAGTTGCCGAAAACACGATGGTGATCTTCATGGGTGACAACGGCACGGACTCGAAGACGCCGCGAACGACGACTGCCGGCGAAGTCCATGGTGGCAAAACGGATCTCAACGACGCTGGTACCCACGTTCCGTTGATCTGCCGACAAACGGGCAGGATCGAGGCAGGCGTGGTGGTCGACGACCTGATCGACATGGTCGACTTTTTTCCGACCCTTTGCGAACTCGCCGGAGTTGAAGTTCCCGCCGGTATTCCGTTGGACGGAGCCTCCTTTGCCGGTCGACTCCATGGTGGACAGCCATCGCCGCGCCCCTGGGTGTCAGGCGGTATTCGCGGCACCATCAGCCTCTTCGACGGCCAATGGCGAGTGAACGCGGGCTCCAGCGGTATCCTCGACGCCCGCCATCTTCCCCGCGAGACGATGTTGGAAACCGCACCCGATGGCTCCGCCGACGCCATCTCTCGGCTGCGCGCCGCTGCCGTATCGATCTCGAAGTAAACCGTTGCTGCAGATGATCCGACGTTGGTCATCCGTTCGATCCAGGCCGTAGATGTGCCTGTTCCAGCTCGATTCCTGCGCACCGAAAATGTGTCTCGATGTGTTCCAACACCTTGGGGGCGTGTAGATCATTCGATGCGTCGGCGTTGATCAACGACTCAGCCAGCAACCGGCTGACGTTTTGGCCAAAGCTTTGACCGTCGCCGGGGTCTTCCGCGATCCCGATTCCGGGACGGATCGCTTTGGTGAACAATGGGATCCCCGGCGAAAGACGAAACGCGGATTGATCGACCAGATCATTGACGCAGCGAATCACGAAATCGACATGAGGCTTTTCAACATACAACACCAGTGCATCGCGTCGCCCGAACAACCTGGGGTGATTCAGGCATTTGATTCGGAACGGGACCAAGCTGCGATTGAGACAAAGCGTCAGCGCCGTGATGACATCGAACACCGAGTGTTGATCACAATGGAAATAGAACCGAACCTGGTTCCCATGCTCGTGTTGATTCGGCAACGTCTCACTGAAGGCGAAATAATAGTACGGCAGACACGTGCGATCTTCACGCGTGAGACCGATCACGTCCAACGGCTGCATCTGGCGTTCGTTTAACCCCTGCCAAACCGGCAAGCTCTGCCAGACCGGCCCCCATGCCGGTCCCGACGTTCCGCGGGTCTGATTGGCCCTCGACAGTCGCTCGACGAACCACGGGTCAGGCATCAAATCGGCCGGGACGCTATACGGTGCTTCGTCGGGGTCGCGACAATAGGCGGAAAAGTAGACCACCAGCGTCAGCGCATCGATCAGTTTCTCGCGCGGCGTCGCCGGGGAACCCTGCAAAGGCGAGGCAACAGCCGGATCGACTTGATGAACTTTCCCTGAGAACGCGAAGGCACAGTCAGAGATAATTTCGAGACGCTTCGCGATCGCAAGCAATCGATCCTGCAGACAGGGCTGGGCCTCTTCACCATGACTCTGTGAGCGAGCCGATGACCTGTCAATCACAGGTCTGGCAAAGGGCTGGCACAGCATGTTGCGACTCTTTTCAATCAACCGCAACGAAAAGACCCCGGGGGTGTTTAAATGGAAATCGCGTTCCATGGCGGTCTGAATCAATCGTGACGCACAAAAGCGGTTGACGCGTTCGGCAAATTCGGCGTCATGCGGGCCGCTGCAGTGCCGGGTATACGAATCAAAAAAAACGTCGGCGGCTTCACTTAGATCGGGCGCGTGATCGGATGCCGACGCGACTGATCTCTCGATGGAGCACGCGATGTAGGACTGCAGCACGCCGGCGACATCCCAGGCGGGATCCCCCGATGCGGCGAGTTCCCAATCGACGAGGGTGACGCGTGAATCTGAATCAGGTTCCACCATCACGTTGTCCCACTTCAGATCACCATGAATGATCGAAACGTCGCGCCACAGAGTTTGATTGCGCTGCAACTCCTCAAACAACGGCGTGTCGTGTCGGATCGTCCGGACGATTGCGGCGTAGGCGGCACCGGCTTGAGACGCATAACCCTCGGGAGCCTGCAGCCGAATCGCAACCGGCAATGTCGTGCGAAGACGCCTCCGTTGTGCGTCGTTGGCCGGATCGCGTCCACCGTTGTGGAGTTGTGCCAAGGCCTTGCCCATGGTCGATGACCAAGCGATCAATCGTTGAGCCCGGCTGTTGATCGGTCCAGCCGTGGACAGATCGAACAAGTTTTCCCCGTCGATGGACTCCATGATCAGAACATGGCGTGCGCGATCGACGTCGACCAACCGTGGAACGAATTCCCGTAGTGAAGCCCAGCTCTGCTGCCGATGAAACGAATCCAGGATCGAGGCTTCGACGTCCTGGTCGGCGATCAAGGTTGGGTCGAGCGAACGAATCTGCTTGACGAACAACCCCGATCCATTTTGGTTTCGAACGATGAAATTGCGGTTTCGCCCGACGGTTGGCGAAATCCAACCGCTTGTTTCGGACCCATCGCAAGGTTCCAGATGCCCACGGCGACGCAGGTATGCCGGAAGGGTGGAGGGCGAAAGCAACAACAGCTCACCAAACGGTCATCGGGTGCGGTCCCGGTTGCTGCTGCATGTAAGGGTTCTGACCAGGATATTGGTAGCCCATCGGAGGCCCCTGAGTCTGGCCGGGTGCGCCCCCCGTCCCGTGCTGCTGCGGTGCCCCGGCAGCGATCGCCGCACATTGGGCAGCCATTGCAGCGTGATGAGCGGCCATCGCGGCATGCTGCGCCGCATGTAATGCCGCCTGGGCTCGTTCGTCGCTCATAAAACACTCTCTCTATTTGGTTGGAAAGAAAATGAAACGGATCAGAAACGGTTTCGATAAACCATGAAGCCCCCGCATTCTAATCCGGCCGACGCCAAATTGGGGGGGAGAGCGGAGAAATTGCAAATTGAGCGAAGTGGGCGGCCTGCCGGGCGAGTCGAGCAGCTTGTTGAGCGAGTGCGGCGATGTCCGTCGTCTCCGTCGGTGGATCCTCCGATTTGCGATCCGGCCGCTTGGCCAACTCTCGTTTCACTCCCTCGAACAAGGCTCGGCCGACGGGCACGCCGTGGCCGGTGCATGCGTCCCAGCCGATGCCGGATTTGAAAAAGCCGTTGCTGCCTTCGGTGATATCGCGGAAGGCGTCGGTGCCGGCCAGTTGATACAAGATCGGATGGATGAATCCGACACGGCGTCCGAGACCTTGATTGATCCTCGCGATCAACGCCGCCCAAAGCGGCGCCGAGGCGCTCGTACCGCCGCTATAATCCCACCTGCCGGCAAGCAGCGTGTGGTAACCGCTGGCCAGCGACGCATTGGCAGCAACATCGGGCAAGCCTCGCCCATCAAATTCGTTCTGCTGGCTGGGCATACCGGGAAGCTTGAGCTTACTTTGATAGCCGGGACGTTCGAACTCTCGACTGCGGCCTCCGGCGGTGGCAAGACGGCATTGGTCGAGATCATTCCAGGCGTATTCCCTCACAATCTTGTCGTCGGCTGTTTCGATCTCCGTCCCTCCACAAGCCAGGACGTACGGTGAGCTGGCGGGGAAATTGACGTGCGGGCTGGTCGGCCGTGTTCGGATCACGTCAAAATCGCGCGATGCAGAACCGGCATCACCGGATGCCGCACAGATCGAGATCCCCATCAACGAAGCTCGTGCAAACAATGCGTTGGCCAACTGCATGGGGCGAGACGCCAAGGTGGCTTCTGCCGAACCATAGCTGATCGAAACCACGGACGGACGGTTTCGCGAATGCAACGCGTGGGTCAACGCCGTCAGATAGGGTTGCCGGGCGTTGGGGTGCAATCGAAAGACGACCAATTTCGCCCCCGGTGCAATACTACCGGCGACCTGCAGATCGAGCGTCAATTCGAGATCATTTGCATACTCGGCGATTTGTTGAGCGTTCCAAGTTTTGTCCGGCGGGCCAGGCGGAGAAGCGGCACGTGGATACTGCGGCCCGATCGACTCAACGATGATCTCCGGAGGCGTGATGCCCTGCACGCGGAAGTACGTGTCCATGTCAGATGAATGAAATTGTCCGCCCAACGAGATGATGCCGATCGTTTCGCCGGTTCCATCGAACTGCTCGGGAAAGTCATACAACCGCGCGATCTTTGACGGAAAGTAGACGTGATAGCCGGGCGGAATCGGTTCGTCGTTGGAGCTGCGCGGCGGGGTATAGTCGGGTCCGAATGGGTCGACACCCGCTTTCTCCTCTGATCGGTATTTCAGAGGCTCTTCGGCGCAGACCACCGGGGCATCGCCGCCTTCCTCGGGGCCCGCCCATGTCGCGTCGGGATCAACGCTCACGCTTTGGCTCGCAATCGATGAAACGCCTGTCGGATCGACCCAGGCCAATGTCTGCGGTGGCACGATGTCTGGCGGCGCGTCATCAGGCTCGGGCCACGCCGCCGGCAGTGCGTCCGGCGGCAGGTCAGGCTCCTCAAGTTCGACCTCCTTGATGTTCTCTTCGATGCGAATTCGCCCGAGAGTTCCAATGCTGTCCAGCCCACCAACGGCCTCGATGATCCCGTCCAAGGCTCGTGGGACGAAAACATCGCCGTGATGCCCAAAGAACTTTCCACGGCGACAATCAAACCGCTTCAATGTGACCTGAAATCCCTCGCTGCATTGCGCGACCGTGCCCTGGGCATGGACCACGCAGCGTCCTGGATAGGGATCGATCGAATCAAAACCGACACCTTTGCAGAAGTCCACGACGGCATCGATGTCCCCGTCGCTGGAACCAAATTGTTCTTCGAACTGTTCCAGCGAAAGCACTTCGTCCTCCAGCGTCTGAGCCCGGTCCTCACTCAGTGAGGGTGCATCTGTTCGAGGACGAACATAAATGGTGATCACCAGGGACCGACTCGGATCGGCGTCGCCCAATTCACGGACGTCCTGCGGCATCGGCACGGCGCTTCCTTTCAGCGGTACCCAATCTGAATCGGCGTCAGTTGAATTCGGGGACTCGTCGGCGGTGGTCAAAATAGGATTCCTCGTCCTGGAGGTGAAACGCTGATCAAGGCTACGTCAAAACCAATTCCGGAGCACCGCCCGCCGTGGTGAACGATTTGACGCACTATAGTAGAGCAAGACTCTGAATTCTAACGTTTAACAGAGCACGCCAACGCTTCCAGAAGGGTTTTTCAGAGTGAACGAATCGATCGATGCCGCTGTCGCTGCTTGGCGTGAGGCACTCGGACAGGCGAATGTGGTAACGTCGGCCGAGTCACTTGACCGGGCATCGACCGCCACCTTTCCGACCAATGCATCGGTTCTTGCGATTCTGCGCCCCGGCACTCATGCCGACGTTCAAGCTTCGCTGCGGATCGCAAACCGATTCGAGCTGCCGGTCTACCCGACCAGCCGCGGTTGCAATTGGGGGCTCGGCTCGTCCGTCCCCACACGCGACGCCGTACTGATGGACCTGTCTCGGATGAGCCGGATCGTGGACTTCGACCCGCGGTTGGGATTCTTGGTGGTAGAACCCGGCGTGACGTTCCAACAGGCAAGTGAATTCCTGCGTGATCAGCAATCAACGTTTTTCCTGCCGGTACCCGGAGGCCCGCCCCAGGGAAGTCTGATCGGAAACATCGCCGAGCGGGGAGAAGCCGCCGGGCCCTACGGCCAGCGAGCCGACTTTGTTGCCAACTTGCGGGCGGTGCTTCCCAACGGGGACTGCATTCACACCGGTTTTGGACGCTTTCCCAACGCGAGTGCAAAGCAGATTCATCGCCACGGTGTCGGCCCCAACCTGGAGGGATTGTTCACGCAGTCCAACCTGGCAGTGATCACTCAACTGACGGTTTGGTTGACGCCCTGTCCCCAGGTTCTCAAACCGTTCATGGCGTGCATCGGCAGGCCGGATCAACTGAATCAGGCGATCGACACGTCTCGCGAATTGTTACTCCATCGAGTCGTCGAGACCAACGGAATCGGTTTGTGGAACAGCCATAAAATGGCGTCGACGATGGGCGGTTATCCGTGGCAGGCCATGGATGGAAGAACCCCCGTGGACATCGAAAGGTTTCCGAGCGAACCCTGGCTGATCGGCGGAGCGATTTATGCCGCCAGCGCCGAAATCGCCGATGCAACCGCGGCATTTCTGCAGCAGAGACTGAAACCGGTAACCACCGATTGGCAATGGGGCGATGCGAATGATTCGCAGAACGTGTATCTGGGTATGCCCACCGAACACAACATCCGTTCGGCGTACTGGCGAAAGAAAAGCGGATTGCCGACGCAGATCAACCCGGATCGTGACCGATGCGGCCTGATCTGGATGTGCTTCGCCGTCCCACTGGTGGGTCAAGAACTGGTCGATGTCGTCAACGCCGTGGAACCCGTCGTCTTGCAACATGGTTTTGAACCCAATCTCGGGATGAACTGCGTCAACGGACGATGCGCCCACTTGTACCTCTCCATCATCTACGATCGCGAGATTGCCGGCGAAGATGAACGTGCGGTCGCTTGCCATGACAAGGTCATGACACTGCTGCGCGACCTGGGCCATCTGCCGTATCGCTTGACGCTCCTGTCTATGGATTCCTTGCCAAAGTCTCGGGATGATCATGACCGCTGCTTGCAGTCGATCAAGCGGGCGCTGGATCCCAAATCGATTCTCGCGCCAGGACGCTACGACGTTGTCCAAGACTGAATCAGGTCGACGTCGCATCGGTTTTGCCGGAAATCAGTAGCGAACCCAATATTTCGGGATCTTCCACGTCGCGAAACTGCACGTGACGAGGCGGTTGAAATCCGGCTCGGACCAACAGTCGAGTCGATTGAGGCACCGAGTAGGCGTCGCCTTCGTTCCACATGTGGAATGCAACCAGCGACCCCAACGCCGGTTGCGTGCGGCCACCGTCGGTGAACAGATCACGCACCACCAAACGTCCGCCCGCACCCAGCGCGGCGTGACAGGCGGAGAAGATGGATTGAACGGATGATTCGTCGAACAAGTGGATCGTGTGGGAGAGCAAGATCACGTCATAGGGTCCGCCGTAGCATCCATCGGTGACCGAACCCGACCGCAACATGATTCGATCGGCCAACTGAGCATCACTGACGTTCTGATGGGCGAAACGCAACGCATCATCCAGATCCAAAATGGTCGCGTTCAAATGCGGGTGCCTTTTGCACGCCGCGATCGCATAGCACCCGGGCCCGCCGCCCAAATCGAGCAGCGTCTGATCTCGATCAAGTTGCATGGCTTCGGCAATCCGATCGGCCGACAGATATGCCATCCGATCCATGGCTGCCATGTAGTGACGCCATTGGTCCGCTGTGGTGGCCGGTCGCACAGGCCCACCAAACCGCAAATGATTCAATAACAAAGAGATCGGCTTGCTTTCGAATTGGTCGGTGAAAAAATCGACGAATTCTCCGAAGGACTGGGCGTTGCTTCCGAGTAAGCTTTGACGTGCGATCTCGGCCAACTCGTACTCGTCACCCGTCCGCCGGACCAATTCCATCGTTTCCAACGTAGAAAGCAGCTTTCGCAGTCCGGTTGCCTGGACGCCGAGCGTGTTCGACAAACCCGTCACATCACAGGTCCTGTCGGCCAAAGCGGCAAACAGTCCCAATCGGTGAGCAATTGCCAGGCTCCGCGCACGCATCTGACCGGCAAGCAGGTCTTCGATGTAGCGACTTGGCGAAGGGGACGCGTCAGACATAATCCATTCTGGGCACGAAAAGCGATCGGATGTTTGGCAAACGGTAAAGTAGAATCATAGGTCGTCCATTAGCGATTCCGTTGCGATTTACAAAACTTCCGCCCCGCTTTCGAGATTCAAAGCATGTTGAATCCTCGCGTCGTGCTGGTGTCGATGCCGTGGCACAGCACCAACATGCCGTCGATTCAATTGGGGATCAACCAGGCGTTGCTGTCGGCGCACGGCATCGAGACATCGAGTTGCTCGTTCTATCTGGAATGGTCGCGGTTTCTCGTCCAGCGCGTTTCTCATCCCGAAGACGTGCTGACCGGAATCGAGTCGGTCAGTGACACGTTTCACGGTGTCGGTTTGGGAGAATGGATCTTCGGTGTGCCGCCACTGTTTCCCAGCGACCCACACTTCGACGCGGAGTATTACCATTTTCTTGTCCAGAAACGCATCCCGGCGAGAGTCATCGACAGCGCCTTTGCGGTGCGGAATTGGGTGCCCGAGTTTTTGAATCAGTGCGTCTCGGAGATCCTGGCCCGGTCGCCGGCCGTGGTAGGCTTCACCACGATGTTCAGCCAAAACATCGCCTCTCTCGTTTTGGCCAAACAACTTAAATTGCAGGACAGCAATCTGAAAGTTGTTTTGGGAGGGGCCAATTGCCAGGGCGAGATGGGAGCGGCACTGTTTCAACGCTTTCCGTTCATTGATGCCGTCGTTCGGGGTGAATCAGAAGGGGTTTTTCCAGAGCTGATCAAACAATGGCAATCCGGCAACAGCCCATCGGAGTTGCCGGGAATCTGTCTGCGGGAATCAGATGTCCAGCACATCACTCCTGCCGGCGGGAGCGCCTCCTTCACCATGGCCGACGTGCCTCGACCGGACTATGACGAGTATTTCCAGCGACTGAGCAGGCACCCACTTCGACCGATCATCGACCCACAAATTCAGTTGCCGGTTGAATCGTCACGCGGATGTTGGTGGGGCGAAAAATCTCACTGTACGTTTTGTGGGCTCAACGGTGCCACGATGTCCTTTCGGTCCAAGCCGGCGGAACAATTCCATGACCAGCTGATGGATCTTTCGCAGCGTTATCGTCGACTCCGGTTTTTCTCCGTCGACAATATCTTGGATATGAATTACCACCGTGAGCTGTTGCCACGGTTGGCGGAGTCGCCGATCAACTTTCAACTGTTCTTTGAAGTCAAAGCGAACCTGCGCAAGTCACAACTGCGGCTGATGCGTGACGCAGGAATTCGAACCATTCAGCCGGGAATCGAAAGCTTCAGCACGCCCATTTTAAAACTGATCCGCAAGGGAACGACGGCCCTGCAAAACATCCGGCTGTTGAAATACGGTGCCGAACTGGGTGTCGAGGTGGTCTGGAATGTGATCTACGGATTCCCCAATGAACCGATCGCTGAATACGAATCGATGGCGGCCGCCGTACCGTCACTTGTGCATTTGCAGCCACCGCGAATGGTGCGGTTAGTGATTGACCGCTACAGCCCTTACCATGCGGATCCGATTTCACACGGTTTGCAAATCATCGGGCCGGCGGAATTCTACGCGTACATCTATCGCGAACAAGCATCCGAACTGGCCGATCTGGCATACCATTTTGAAGCGGTGCATTCGGATGGTCGCGATCCGGAACACTACACGCATTCGTTGAAAGCGGCGATCGAAAACTGGAACCACCGATACGCGACGAATCCCGGTCGATTGACTTACCAACTCGGCCCCGGATTCATTCAAATTCACGATCATCGATTCGAACGCCCCTCGGAAATCATCCTGGAAGGAATCGAGGCGGCTGTGTATCAGGCCATCCAGCACGGGGGCAACGCGGAGTCCGTGCGTCGACACCTTCACGAAAGCCAGGATGTGCGTGTTCCGGCAACGCAAGTGCGCGACGTCCTGGAACGATTCCAGGCCCAGTCACTCGCGTTTGCCGACGACGATCGATTCCTCGCGTTGGCGGTCAACGTTCATGACAGGGTCGCCGACGATTCCGATGCCGGGTCGGCCGAGCCACCGTTGGTGTTTTAGCCTTTAGGCGATTCCCGGTCGCTGCATCGCAGCGACAATGGGCGGCTAAAGCCCAATACCGCTAAGTTAACATGAATGAGGGGGCCCGGACGCTGGCGCGAACCGGCTGATGTCAAACGAATATCAGCCGTTTGGCGCGAGCCTACGGGCCCTCATCT